>NZ_CP117710.1:300000-398978 GCF_028622875.1 Streptomyces sp. MMBL 11-1
AGTGAGCTTGCGGGTGCGCACGAGCTTGTGCCGACTGAGGGTGCAGAGCGCGTCGGTCAAGAGGTCTGCGTCGGCTCCAAGGTGGACGCGAAAACGAGAGCTTGAGTAGACCTCGGCGATGATCTGGCCGGGGTTGGGCAGCTCTGAAGAACTCGAGCGCTCCAACTCGTCGGACGCAGTGGCGAGCAGATTGAGCAAGTCGCGCTCGATGGGGGAGAGGCCCAGATCTGCGACGGGCCGGCCGATCCTGCGGGACTGCCTCTTCTCGGCGAACCTGCGGACGGTGTCGGCGGCGAAGATCGGGCCGGCCGCCAGGGTCTGAGCAGCCTGGAGGTCGCCACGGCCGACCAGCCGGTCGACCTGCTGCTTGTGGACGCCCAGGATGTCTGCGGCCTCCGCGATGCCGGCGAGTTCGGGAATGCAGGGTTCGGCCTGTCGGCGGTCGAGCTCGGCCTCGGTGACGACTTCGATTCCGACGAGGGTGAGGGAGAGGCCGATCTGGCCCAGGGCGAGGTTGGCGAGTGCCACCGTTTCGGAGGCGGCGTCGAGCGCGGAGTCAGCCTGGATCATCAGGCGGAGGGAGAGATTGCCGTTGGGGCTGGGACCGACGCCGGGGGCGTGCTCGATCAAGGCGTCGAAGAGTTCGCTGTAGAGCTCCGGCGGGGTGTCGGTGGCGTTGTACTCGGCGTAGGCGCTCCAGGCAGCCATTCGGTTCGATCTCCTTGGGGTAGGGGGTTGGTGGCGTCAGAAAGTGGGTCGGGGTCCGAGGCCCGGGGTGTCCCGGGTGCTAAGCCCCGGGACACCCCGGCTCTGTCACCGGGTGAATCCAGCCTGCTTCAGGTAGGCCAGCGCGTTCTTCAAGGACCGGTGGTCGCTCGGCGCCCCGGGCAGCAGGGTCACGGGGGTCTTGCCCTTGAGCACCATGTGGTGCCCCTTGGCCGTCCGCCGGACGGTGAACCCTTGCTTCTTAATGGCCTTGATGAGCTTGCTGACTTCCTTGTTGGCCACATTCTCCCCTAACAGTGAACGTCGTCAACACTAACTACCGTTCATAAGTGTTAAATCTGTCAATAGTTATGAGGGAGTGGATGGCTCCTGTGGCCGAGGACCATGGGGGCCAAGGGCGGAACCGGCGAATCGAGTGGGTGCCGTCGGCCCGGGTCGGTAGTTCCGTGTCGGTACGCGGCCCTGCGGCCATCCCCGCATTCGAGGGCTCGAGGTGAGTCGGGCAGGCCGACGTGCAGCAGGGGAGCTCCGACGCTGTTCCCATCGGCGGATCATTCCGCTGAAGGCCGAGCGATCCCTTCGCTCACTCCCGTCACGCCGACTTTCCAAGCGGCCACGGTTCGTTGGGCGACGCCCGGCGAGGTTCAGTGAGAAAAGGCGGCTGCTATCGAGACTGCGACGTCAGGAGGCAGCCAGGTAGGCGATAGGCCCGCCGGACACCGCGTTCTGCACCCGTGCGCCCAGCAGGCTGACCGTCAGGTCGGCCACCGCCGGGTCTTTCGTCACCAGCTCGTACGACTGCTTGTCCACCAGCGTCCCCACCCGCCCGGCGATCTCCGCGGCGAAGGCGTGGCGCACTTCTCCGCGGGCAAACCGACGCGTCTCCTGCGTCCCATGGATTGTCAGCACGCCCACTACCCACCCCGCTACCGCCACGGGCAGCACCCCTGACAACACGATCACATCCGCATCGCATCGCCACCACTGGCGAGACGCCTCCAGGAACTGGGCGTCGTCCATGTCGGCCCCTGCTCCGATGACCTCTCGCGTGTCACCTTCAAGCGATGGGACGGCCGGACTGCCCGTACGCAGCACTGGCAATACTCCCTCGGTCACCTTCACCTCGGGGGCTTCCAGCAAGGCCGTCACCCAGGAGGCGTTCAGTCCGGGCAGGAAGCCGCTGTCCAGTAGCTTGGCCAAGGTGTTCACCGACACCCCCAGCATGCTGGCGGCCTCGCTGCGCGACAGGGTGCTGGCCGGGGCGGCCTCCGGATGGACGTGTTCGATCTTCGGCAGCATGAGTACACCCTCCAATGAGGCGCCGCCCCACCCTGGGGAGCGTCAACGATGAGTGTAGTGAATCAAGGCATTGCGTATTGAGTCAATACACAGTCACGGGGCCGTGTCGGGCATGCGACTCGCCCCGCAGCGAAGGTGGACGCGCGACGGGCTGCGTGCTGAGAGGGCGGATCGCTCCTACTTCAGCGAGATGAGACAGCCTAGAGAGGAGCTGATCGCGCTTTCCGTGCGAATCGGTGGAAAAGCGACTCGCAGAATGGGGTCCTGGAGGGCCGATCGGGATGATCCTGGTGTGATGGGACCTTCGAAGAGGCCGGAGGCCCAGAGAGCGGCCCGTGTGCGATTTTGCTCCGTCGGACAGCCTTGGAAAGCCACATGGAGCCGCCACGGGGCCCCTGGAAGGGGCGACATGCTCGCGCCGGAGACGTGTTCGTGGAACGGAGGTGAGTGGCCCTCAGCAGAGACTGCCAGGAGGATGCGGGACGACCGACTTGCTCGAACTGTCCCACACCCAGATCGGCGACGCCTGCCACAGCGGAGGAAAGCCCATGAGCCGGGTTCCCGGTGATCGCGGGTCACTTCGCTCAATCAGGGACGGCCGCCAGGTCCTGTTGCCGATGAGTATGGCCTGCAGGGTCATCAGCCTGACGCCGCTGACCTTGAGGCAGGGCAGCCGCCATTCCCGCTCGTGCATCCATGACGACCCCGGCCCGACCCGTACCGCCCAGTGACCCATCCCGGTGTTCTTGAAGTACTCGTACACCTGGTCCGGTACGTACGCCACCGAGCCCCCGCCGGCCTTCACCATCTGGGCCCGGCTGATCACGATGCCCCAGGGCTTCACCCTTCCTCCGTTGATCAGGAAGGCGAGGTGTTCGGGGGGTGACTCCGAGAAGCAGACGCACGGGGCGCTCGTGCCGAACGGCGGAAAGGCACGCAGGACCGGTTCCCCGATGATCGCGTCCAGCCGTTCCTCAGGCGTCATCTCCTGGATGGGTCTCGGTACGTCACTGGGCCGGTCCCCGACGCGTCCCGTGAAGTGGAACAGGTTGTCGCTCTGTGCCGGGCCCGTGATGCCGAACTCCATGTCCAAGCCCCCGCCGATCGGCCGCTGTGCCTCGACCGAGACCATCAGGAGCAGCCGCCTGTCCCCGTGTGAAGCCGGCGGGCAGTCCTGCGCCCGCCAATCGTATTGGCGGCCGGGGACTTGTCGTGTGTTCTTCGGCAAGGAGCGGTGATGGCAGACCAGTTGGCCTACTGGCTCCAAGTGGAAACGCTGCTCCGCGGAGCCGGCACTGTCTGGCCCCGGCCCGGAGCCGGCCGTGGGCGTGGTTGTGCGGGTCCCGGACCTGATGGTGCCGGGGCCACAGCGCCGTTCGGCGGCTGTTGGCGTTCCGGTGTCCCCTCGTGTCCGTGCCGGTGTGGTTCCCGGTGCCTCGGGTCAGGGACCAGGCAGAGGGCCGGTGAGGGCGGGTTCGCCCTGGTCGATGGCTGTCTGCAGCACGAGGAGGGCGTCGGCCAGGTCGTACTGTGCGCCGGGCGCCAGTGCGGCCTCAATGGTGTGGAGTTCGACTACCATCTGTGTCAGCCGGCTCGTGATGGGTCCGCGTGTGCAGATGTTGCTCACCGTGGGCTGGGGGAGCTCGGCGCTGGTGGTCTCCAGGCGTGCCGGTTCCCCGCCGGTGGCGGCGTGCACGACGAGTGCTTCGTAGCCCAGGTCCTGTTCGGCGCAGAACTCCCGTGCGCTCTGCATGAGGGTCTCCCACCAGTGCGCCGGGGTTGTGCGGCGGTGCGCGAAGGCGCTGTCGCGGAGCACGGATCCGTCGGCCAGGACCAGCCGGTGCCAGTGGCCCAGTGCGTAGCGGTCGCGGACGGTGAACGGGTGGAACCAGACCTGGGTCACCGGGCCGTGGAGGGCTTCGGCTTCGCGCAGGGCCGTGTCCGCGGCCACCGCGGCGAGCGTCTGCTGAATGAGCGCGGCGCCGGTCGGGTGGAGAGGGCTGTTCAAGCGAGTGTCCTTTCGGCTGGGGGCGGCGCGACGCTGTGTGCCGGCGGCTACAGGTGGATCACGTCGCGGGCGCCGTCGGGTAGGGCGGCGATCTTGTCGGGGTGCTCGAGCAGGTAGGCGCGGATCCGCTGGGCCAGGCCGCGGTCGAGGGACAGGGTGGCGGGCGCCGGCGGCAGGCCGAGCGCCGAGCGGGTCTCGTCGTCCAGGTGGTCGGCGAGGGGGGAGTAGTCGGTGGTGTCGGCCTGGGCGATGAGCTCGTCGAAGCTGGGCCGGTCTCCCTGGGGCGGGGCCGGGCGGACCGGCTGCGGAGCGGGCTGGCCGGCCATCCGCGAGTTCTGCGGATCGGGCTGGGTGGGCTGGCTCATGGGGGCATCCTTCTCTCGGGTCGGTCGGGGTGGTGCCGTCGAGGTCGGCACGGGGTGTTCCGGGGCGGCCGGCGTGCACCGTCAGGACGGGTCGTCCTGCTGTCCGGTGGCCGCGGCGATCTGGTAGATCCGCTTCGTCGTCACCTGCGCTTGGTGAGCGAGTGACTCGACCGGCCAGCGGTGATGGATCCGCCGGATGATGGCGTCGCGTTCGGCCTCCGCCTCTCTGATGGCGACGGCCGCGTCATGCAGTGCCTGCAGCTCGGCCGGGTCGGGAGCGCCGTGGGGCTCGCGAAGCCGGCGGGCGAGGACCTGCCACTGACGGGCGAGGGGGGTGCCGTCCTCGTCGGTCCTGATGCGGAAGACGTCGATGTAGACGAGGAGGTCCTCGCGGGTGAAGCGGGATCCGTCGGCGAGGTTCACGTGGCCCAGGCCGCCGCGGAAGAGGGCCTCGATCTGCTGCGAGGTAGGGGACATCGCTCATCCTAGTGTCTAATCTGTTAGAGATTACGCTCTCAGGTGTTGTGTTGTCAAATCGACTAGACGTTGGCGTGTCAGGGGCGGGGGATGTCCTTCGTGTCGACCATCTGCACCACCATGCAGTTGTGGCCGTCGACTTCGACGTCCTGCTGGATCCCCACGACCCGGTATGACGAGCCGCGCGGCATCAGCCGCTCCCGCTCCTCGTTGCCTTGCACGCCGACCGCCGCGACCGCCGCACCCCGGCTGGAGACCACTTCGAAGACGACCCGGTGCCGGGCATTGCCGTACTTCTTCGTCTCCGGGTTCTGCCAGAAGCGCTGTGAGAAGCCCGCGGCCGTGGCGGGGCAGTGGGACACCGACATGTAGGAGTCGTCCCGGTAGTCCTGGCCGACCTGGAAGTTGGTCCGGACCCACGTGTCGACCTGGTCGTTCTCGCGGACGTCGGAAGGAGGGGTGAATCCGCGGTAGGTCGTGTGGAGCGTCCCCGCACCGCCGGCCTTGGCCAGCGCCGCATCGAGCGTGCCCGTGGCCGACCGTACGGAGACGACCTGCTCCTTGATCCACAGGTCCTCATCCAGGGAACGCCCGCTGTAGAGGTGCTCGTTGATGTGCTGGTAGTAGCCGTCACCGGTGTAGTTGGAGATCCACTGGCGCTCCTCCTCGTCCAGCCGGCCGGCCCACGCCCTGGACTCGCCGACCAGTTTCGTCGCCTCGTCGCTGGGCAGCTCGTCGCGATCGTCCCGGCCTGGCAGACCGTGGCGCTCCCAGGGCTTGCCCGGCTGCCCGGTCCGTGCGGTCTGAAGGATCTGTTCGGCCTGGTCGACGGGCACCCGGTCGTACAGCACGGAGCCGTCGTCCTCGACACGGTAGGGCCACGGCGATGCGGCGAGGGCTTCGTAGCGGTCGCGGTCCAGACTGCTGAAGGAGAGCCGGGCGTGCGGGTGCTCGTCGTCGTCCCCGGCGTACACGGTAGCGACACCGCAGTACCCGGGCTGCCCCCACGCGACGCTCTGTCCGCCGTCCTCGCGGGGCACGAACTTCGCTCCCGCGCCCGCGCCGCTCGCTTCGGCGAGCTTCGATGCGGCCCGCACGTGCTCGGGGAACTCCGGCGGCTGCGCCGGGGCCCGGGTGTCACCGGCCCGGTCGTCGCCGGCCGGCGGACGGGCGAGAGCGTAGGCGTAGCGTGGGTCCGCTGGATCCGGGCGCTTGGCCACATCTCCGGGGCGCGCAAGGAGAGTTCGGCTGGCCTCGGCGCACTGGCGGGCGTGATCGGCGTACTGGGCCGCCTTGTCCTCGTCCCCCCTCTCCGCGGCTTCCTTCGTTCTCTGCGCCCACGTCTGGGCCTGGGCGTAGGCGGTGGTCGCCGGGTGCCCAGGGCCGGCCGCGGCGACGTCGTGGCCGAGCTGCGCGGAGGCGGCCCGGGCGGCGGACCGGACGGCCGGGTGGGACGAGGTGCACCGCCGGCCGCCGGCGGCTATAGATCGGCACACGTGCGCGTACTCGCTTTCCCGCGGACCCCGGAGAGAGGGGGCGCCGCGATGTACCTGCTGGTTCGTCGAGGCTGGGGCCGCGGACCTGTGGACAGGGGACCGCCGGGCGCAAGGGATTCAGAGGCGGGGCACATCGTGGACGTCGACCATCTGGATGACGACCTTGTTCTGGCCGCCGATCCGGACGTTGTCCCGGATCCCGACGACGTGGAACCGGGAGTCGCGTGGCAGCAGACGCTCGACCTCCTCGTTCTGGAACTCCGACACGGAGGCGAGCGCCGCGCCCCGGCTGGAGACCACCTCGAAGACCACACCGTGCGAGGTCTTCCCGTCCGTTCCGTCTTTGCTCCACCAGCTGTTGCGGGAGAAGCCCGCGGCCACGTCCGGGCAGTGCGACACCGACATGTAGGAGCGGTCCCGGTACACGCCGCCGACCTTGAAGTTGTCGTGCGCCCACTCCAGGACCTTGTCGGCTTTGCGGACCTCCAGCGGCGGGACGAACCCCCGGTAGGTGATGTGAGGCTGGTCCGGTCGCGGTGCACGCTCCAGCGCCGCGTCCAGATGCGCGGTCGCCTCGCTCAACGGAACTCCCAGGCTCTCGATCGGCTCGTCCGCAGGACGCCGCCGGTAGAGCGCCTTGTTGATCTCGTCGCACGGATCGACATCGGTATAGGCGTTGACGTAGTGCTCTTCGTCGCTGCTCAGGCTCGCGGCCCATGCGTACGACTCGTCCTCGACCTCCTCCGCGTCGTCCTCGTCCAGCCGGTCGCGGTTCACTCCGGCGGTCAACCCGTGGCGCCGCCAGGGTGTCCCCGGAGTCCGGGTGGCCGCGGCCTCGATCACCTGCGCTGCCTGGTCGGCGGGCAGCCGCTCGTAGATGACCGCCCCGTCCTCGGTGCGGTAGGGCCACGGCGACTTGGCCAGCGCCTCGTAGCGGTCACGGTCCAGGTCGGTGAAGACGACACGGGCGCGAGGGTGATCACCGTTTCGCTCATCGCCGGGGTACACGGTGGCCGCCCCGGCGAACCCCTCCTGCTCCCACGCGACGCTCTGCCCGCCGTCCGTGCGCGGTACGACCGGCGCGTCACCCGCTCCCGCAGCTCCGGCGAGCGCCTGGGCGGCGCGCCCCTCGGGCAGGCCTGGCTCCGGAGCGTCGGGGACCACGTCCCCGGCGGCGTCCGGGTAGAGCGCCGGCGCGCGGTCGTCCTCCAGCAGGGCGCGGGAAACCTGGCCGCACTGCTTCGCGTTCGCCGCGCACTGACGGGCCCGGTCCTCCTCACCGTTGCGGGCCGCCTCCCGGGCCTGATCGGCCCACGCCTGCGCCTGGGCGTACGCGTCGGCGGCAGGGTGGTCCGCTCCGGCATCCGCCACGCTCTGCCCCAGCTGGGGCGTGGCGGCGCGCTGGGCGACACGGACCGCAGGGTGGGAGGACGCGCACCGGCGCCCTCCCTCGGGTATGGATCGGCACACGCGTGCCCTCGCTCTCCCCGTGCCCGCGCAGTGGGGGCCCGGGCGTTGGGACCGACAGGTCCGAACACGATGCGGAGGGCAGGCTGTGGACAGAGGCCGGTGCGCGCCGCCCAGCACACGGGCTGTGACCGTTCACGGGAGTCGGCGGAGGTTCACGCTTCTTGGCGATGCCGCCGATCAGGTCACCTGAGCTGCGTCTTCGCTGGTGGGGAACGGATCCCGGATCCGCCAACTACCGTGAACAAGATCCGACGAGCAGAGGTGCCCTGACCTGCGAGGACACCGAAACCGATCCGCAACTATCTCTAGCGGTCACAGGGTCGAGAGGGTGGTAGCCGTGCGCGTGCCAGCGGGAGTCAGGGTCGGCCGCTCGGCCGCCGGGGCCATGCGGAGCGGGCCGTACAGGCCGTGCCGGTCACCATGGTGTCCCCGGCCGGTCGGCCGGAGCGGCGAGCCGGACGCCCAGCGGGGTGTGGTGCCGCCGGGCCCCGCTCCCGTTTGCAGGTGAGCACGACCGGGTGGGCCACAGGCGCCTCACGGGGCGCGACGCGTGGTCCGCCCGGGCCGAGCCGCCGGCCAGCGCCTCGTGCGAACGGGCCGCGTGCCGAGTCGCGACCGCTATTCGGCGCGGCCGGTGGACAGGGCGTGGCCACCAGGAGGAGACGCGTCCTCTCCGGTCCCACCGGCCTCCAGCTCGCCGACGATGACCCGCGTGCCAGGAAGGGGCCGGTGATCCCCTGTGGCAACGACACCGCGCCGACGCAGGTGTTCGAGCAGTTCGAGCACGAGCGCGGGCGGCACCTTGCGGAGCCTCAGCTCGACCTCGCTCGCGTCCGGGCTCAAGATCACCCTCCCCCCGACGGGCAGAACGTCCAGCCCTTCGGGGACGTGGGCGCGACCGGGCCAGTACGAGGCGTCCCGGTCGGGAGCGGAGCGCGGATCCAGGCCGCCGATGCCGTGGACGCCGGGAACGATCCGCTCGATGCGGCGGTTCACCTCGATGCGCGCGCGGCGCTCCGCCTCGCTGCGCCGGGCCTCTTCCAGCCCGGTCTGGAGGGTCTCGCGGTAGGAGGGCATGAGCCTTCGGAGTACGTCGACGGCGATGGCGTGCGGGGCGCGGTCCATGGACACGGTGATGGGCTCGGCGCGCCAGCCGGAGTACCCGTGCGGGTACCCGGTCTTGACCTCCAGGCGGCGGCCGGCCGCGCCCGTGCGGTGGCTGCCGTGGTGCGTGAAGTCGAAGTGCATGCCATCGCGGTGCTGCACCCTGACGTTGCCCCAGCGGGCGGGCGTGATGGAGTGCGTCCAGCCGCCGCCTTCGTTGTCACGGGAGTTGAGGGTTGCTGCCACGCCGCGCCCGAGAGCGTTGAAGTGGGCGAGCTGCTGGCCGAGTTCGGCGTCGTTCTGGGCGTCCTTAAGGAAGTGCTGGTTGGGCGAGCGGAGCACGGCGAGGGCTTGTGCGAGGTCTGGGACGGGTGTCTGGGGGGCTGCCAAGTGGTGGACTCCTTGTTGGTGTGACCGTCTCGGGTGAGGGTCATCGTTGCTGGGGAGCTGCCGAGTAGAGGGTTGCGAGCTCGTCGGCGGCTGCCGCGAGTTCCGGGGGTGCGTCCCACTCTGCGGGGTCGGGCACCTGGAGCAGGCCGTGCTGTTCCGTGAAGCTGGAGCCGGCGCTGGTGAGCCGCAGGCGGGCCCCGGGGGGCGCGCTCTCGTCGACGAGACCGCAGGCGATGGCCGCGCGGACGTCGGTGTGGAAGCCCTCCTCCCAGGGTGCGTACCGTTGCCCGTCTCCCTCGGCCAGGCCACGAAGGACCTGCAGCACACCGGCTGGGTGGAGATGGTCACCGGTGTTCGGATTGGCCATCACGTGGGTGAATGCTTCCGTGAAGGCCTCGTCGACAGCCTGTTCGTCGGTGCCCTCGACCTGGACGTTGATCACCCCGCGAGGCCGGAACTCGATGCGCTTGCGTACCGGCAGGGTGGTGAACCAGCTCTGGAACTCCCAGACCGTCCGGTGCAGGGGACCGCCGGTGGCAGTTGTGTGCCGGTGGGCGAAGCCGGTGAAGTTCGCCCAGAGGGAGTGCTGTTGTGCGGAGGCGGGCACCCTCGTCCAGACGGAGGCCATGCCGCCCGGTCCGTTCCGGAGCCAGTGCTCGCGAGCGCAGGATTCGACGTGTCCGGCCCGTCGTTGAGCTGCTTCCGGGCCCACTTCGGCCCGTATGCGGGCGATGTCGTCGGCGTGGACGCTGTTCCACTGCTCGGCGAGGGCCTGTGCGTGGGCGGGGTCGAAGAACGCGATCTTCCGGTTGTCGAGGACGGCGTGGTAGAGATCGGCGTCGGCGGAGCCGCCCGGTTCCGGTGTGCCCGATGTGGTCACTGGGGGTCCTCCTGCCCTTCGGTGCCCGCGCCGGGCTGGGGGCGGATGCCGGAGTGGCGTTCTCCCTTGCTGGTGAGGGAGACGACCAGGTCCTCCTCGTGTCCGGCGCCCATCGCTGCCCTCTCCTTCTGGTAGATCATGCGGGTGCGGACCAGGCCGTGCATGAGGAGGGAGCCGAAAGCGGCGGCGAGCTCGGAGCCCTCCGGCTGGGCGTGCAGGAGCACTTGGCGACCTTGGCCCAGCACGCCCTCGATCGCGTCGGCCACGATGCGGTGGCCGGCTGCGGGAGCGGGAGCCTCGACGCCGGCGGCGGCCGCGGCGAGCGCCTCCAGCAGGGACCGCTCAAGGGGAGTGAGGTCGATCTCGGACCTGCGGACACCAGGCGTGCTCTTGGGATTCTCGGCCGCGAACCGGCGTACGCCGGCTGCCCGGTAGACCGGCCCGGAGGCCAGCTCCTGCAGGAGGTAGGGGCTCAGGTCCTCACGCAGCTGGCTGACGCGGCCCTTGCTGTACCCGGTGATCTGGGCGACCTCGGCGAGACCCGCCAGCTCGGGGGAGTGCTGCTCGGCGTCTCGGCGACGCCCGGCCCGATCCTCGGCGACCACGTCGTACCCGATCATCCGCATCGGGCGAAGAGGACCGTGTTTGAGCACGGACACCTGGACGAAGTCGACGCCGCGCGCGGCGTCGACGGGACTGTCGGCGGAAAGGGCCAGCCGTACGGTCAGGACACCCGCGCGGAAGTCGGCAGTCGCATCGTAGTGGGCCAGTTCCTCTCGCAAGGCGTGGAGGATCGCGGCAGGCGGTTGACCGACCACCTCATACTCGACGCCCAGGAGGTATCTCTCGGTCATGTCTTCCTTGCCTCGGGACAGAGGGGCCGGGCTGGGGTGTAGGGCGCTGCCGGGGGCCCGGCTGAACGAACGGGCCGACATCGGCCTTGCCGCTGCCGAGCCGCCGACAGGGCCTGGATCCCGCCAGAGCTGTGAGCAAGCGCGGCGAACAGCAGCGTGCTTCCGTGCGCGGGCACGACGTGATCCCGGATCTGCCGGTGAACGCCGGGTCGGGCCCGCGTCATGCCTGAGCGGGCAGAAAGGCCCGCCCTGCGTCCGTCAGGTCCAACGGCTTCTTCAGGCTGACCTCGGGGCCCCACTTGGCCCACCCGTTGCGCACCAGGACCGAGACCGTGGCGGGGGCGATGCTGCCTTCCGGGGTGTAGACCCTGTTGTCGGAGAACGCCCGGGTGCTGCGGAAGGCGCCGCCCTTGGAGAGCAGTTCCAGCGCCAGAGCCTGCGTCTTGGTGGGCCTGGAGGGCTTGCTCATGTGCCGTCTCCTGATCTTTGACTGTGCTGATGCTGGAGCTTTCGCCGCAGCCGGACTGGGCGGCGCGCTTCAGAGGTTGATCAGGTCACGGTGCGCGTCGGGAAGCCGGCCGACCAGCTCCGGCCGGTCGAAGAGGTAGTCGCGGATGCGTTCGGCGAGTTCCCGGTCAACGGGCACCACCTGCGGGGCCGCCGGCAGGTCGAGCGCGATGCGCGCGTCGCCGTCCAGGTACGCGGTGAGAGGCCCGTAGTCCCGCGCGTCGGCCTGGGCGGCCAGCTCCTCGAAGGTGGGAGGCGTCGCCGTGGCCGGGGGTCGCGCGACGGGCCGCAGCGCGGGCTGGTTCGCCAGCCGTGAATCGCGGGCGGTAGCGGGCTGTTGCGTCATAGCGGCCTCCAGGGTTCGGCGGGATGGTGTTCGCCAACCCGAACTACAGTTTACACGAATTGCTAAACTTTGTAAAGCCTGATGGGAAAGTAGAGATCCCAGTGAGCCAGCCCGCCCGCATCTCCTCCGCGACGTCCACGGAGTCAGTACCGCTTCGACTCGTTCACATCGGCCAACTGCACGACCACGCACGGCTCTCCGGCCACGCGCACGTTTTCGTGCACCCCCACCACCACATACTCCGAGCCTCGGGGCATGAGCCGCTCCCGCTCGGCGTTGCCGAACGCCGAGATGCTCGCGACAGCGGCACCGCGACGGGAAACCGTCTCGAAGACGACCCCGTGGTCGGCCCTGCCCGACTCCGCGCCGGAGTACCACGAGCGGTCGGAGAACCCGGCGGCAACCTCGGGACAGTGCGAGACCGACATGTACGAGTCGTCCCGGTAGCGGCCGCCGACGACGAAGCTCTCCCGCGCCCAGGCCGCGACCCGGTTCTGCTGGCGGACATCGGAGGGCGGGGTGTACCCGCGATAGCACCGGTGCGGCTCCTCGGACAGCCCGGCCGCAGCGATTGCCGAATCGATATGGCTCGTCACCACCCTCATCGGCGGGCCCATCCCGGGCACCCGCTCATCAAGATCCCGGCGCTCGTAGAGGTGCTCGTTGATCTCGGCGTACTCACTGCCGGTATACCGCGACACCCATGCCCGCTGGCCGTCGTCGAGACCGGCCGCCCATCGTTCGGACTCCGGGTTCAGGCGATCGGCCGCCTCCTGGGCGAGCCCCTCGCGGTGTCCCTCATCGCTCAGGCCATGCCGTTCCCAGGGCTTCGCCGCGCGGCGGGAGGCGGCCGCGTTGATGATCTGTTCGGCGTGATCGACCGGCACCCGGTCGTAGATGACCTGTCCGTCCTCGGTCCGGTATGGCCAGGGAGAGTCGGCGAGGGCCTGGTAGCGGTCGCGGTCGAGGCGGCTGAAGACGACCCGGGCGTGCGGAGGTTCGTCGTCCTCGCCCGGGAAGACGGTTGCGGCGCCACCGAAGTCCTTGTCGTTCCATGCGGCCGTCTCCCCGCCGTCTTCCCGAGGCGGCGTCACCCGTGCCCGACCTCCGATGCCGGCCGCACCGGCCAGAGCCCGCGCTCCCCGCCTCTCCTCGGGAGGCGGCGGGGGCGGTGTCGCGTTGAGGGCGGCCGGATCAGCGGCGTCCGGATACGGGGTCTTCGGCTGCTTGCCGCGGGCGTAGGCACGGGCCGCTGCGGCGCACTTCTTCGCGTTGTCCGCGTACATCCGTGCCTGGTCGTCCCTGCCCGCCTCCAGCGCCTCTTTGGTGCGCGCGGCCCAGGCCTGCGCGTTCGCGTACGCCGCCAGCGCGTCGGGATCGCCGGCTTCGGCGAGGGACTTGCCGAGCTGGGCGGAGGCTGCCCGCCGCGCCGATCGCATCGTCGGCATGGAGGAGGTGCACCTCCGGCCCCCCTCCCCTATGGACCTGCACACGCCCGCTCCCATCTGCTGCTCCTCCGCGGACACGCATCCGCCGGACCGGGTGATCCTGCAAGGGGCGTGTTGTGGACAGAGACCGGGCCGCCAGCCCCCGCAGAGCTGGCACCAGCACCAGGAACGAGATAGGGGAACGGCCGCGGCCGGAGGCGAGGCAGCGGCGCCCCCGGGCGCCCTGAGGTACCCGGGCACGGCCCGTGCCGGTCGACGGCGCCCGGCCAGGCCGAATCGCTGACGGTTCGGGCAACCTTGTGTGCCGCTCACCGACGTGCGCCGTGCCGCCGGGCCGGGTGCCGGCCGGTCCTGCCGGGAGGCCATCCCGGCAGGACTCGGCAAAGGGGGTCAGCTCACGGGTGGTAGGAGAGGACCTGGGCGTAAGCGTCGGCCGTCAGCTCCCTCGGGGGCACCCACCGTGCGTCCTCCACCACGTGATCGCTCTCGTTCAGGGCCCGCACGAGCTGAGCCGGAGGCGGAACAAGGGTTCCCGGGCACAGCACACGGAGAGGGGCGGCAAGGAGCGCAGCGGCCGGCTCCGCTGCGGATTGCCGCCGGGCCACACACCATCCGCGGTCGCTGGACCACGAGAGCAGACGGCCCCTCGAAGCGCCGGAGTCCAGCGGGCCTTGGTCGGGAAGGAGGATCCACGCCCCGAGGTGACCGGCAGTGTCGTTGTCGAAGCCCCAGCCGTCGCCCTCGGGGGGGATCTGGTGTCCCGCCAGCCAGAGTTCGCTCACCACCGCGCGAACGTAGGCCGTCTGCAGCCCCCAGGCGCAGAAGACCGGCTCAGACGCGTCGACTACCGACAAGCGGGGCCTCGCCCACTGGATGATGGTGCTGCGGGTCATGCTCCACGACGGGGTGAGCCGGGCGAGGAAGTGAGCGGCGAACTGCGCAGACGGCAGCTTCCGCAGCCCGCTGCCGCGACAGCGGCCGCACGGGCAGACCATCATCGGTTCGGTGGCCTCGCCCTGGTAGTAGTGCGGCAGGTGATCTTCGTGGCCGTCGCCAAGGGGCTCCAGCCAGCCGGTGCCCTGGCATCCCGAGCACGCGGCGAGCGCCCCGGGAGCGGTGCCGCCCAGGGCGTGAGCGAGCAACGCCCGTGCCATCTGCTCCCGGTCCTCCGAACCGGCCACGGAGAAGTCGCCGTACACCGGGCCCGTGCCCCAGGGGCGCGGATAGGGCAGCCGCTCGACCCGGAGGCCGCAGGCCGTGTAGGTCCACAGGCTCCTGTGCGAGCGGCGGCCCGCGACGGGCGGGGCGCCGTAGAGCACGTCGACCATCGGGGGGACCACCCCGTACGGGTGGTGCAGCAGGTCGTGCAGCGGACCCGTGAACGCGAGGATGACCGCGAACGCGAACCGCCCGGTGGCCTCCGACCACGGTCCCGAGAGGGTTCCGTCCGGGCCGCCCTGGGGAGGCTGGACGCCGACCCAGTCCTGGTAGCGCGTCTCTCCTGCGACCCGGGCCATGTCGCCCATGGCCTGCCTCACCTGCGGCAACGGCAGGTCCCTCATCGCCAGCGGTACACAGAGCCGTGGCCAGTGCGGCTGCGCAGTGCTCCCCGCGGCTGCGTGCAGATCGGACCCGATCCCGGCGCAGTCCTCCGCGCTCGGCCAGTGGGGATCGGCGGCGCGAACCAGGTGGTCACGCAGCCGGGCCCGCCAGCTCGGATGCAAGGTCGGCTCCCCAGCAAGCGCCTGAAGTGCCGCCCTCGCCTGGGCTCGTGTGGGGCGAGTGGCCGCCCGTCCTTCGCGCACGAGGGCGAGGGCTTCCCCCAGCGAGAGACGGGGGTGCTGGGCTTGGAGCTCTCGGGCACGCTGCTTGTCGGTCTTACGCTTCTTCGTCACGATGTGGGGCTCTCCCGGCTGTCGCACTACACCCACGCCGCGTGCCACAGCGGAACCGAGACCAACGGAGGCTGAGAGGTAAGCACGGGGTCCGGAAACCCTTGCCGACGATGTCATCGACGGGCGTGGACGGCGATGACGGCGGCCGTGGCGGTACGTGTCTGGCCAGGAGCCCAGCCTACCCAGAGCATGTCCGCCCGTCCCCCGGATCGGGCCCACCGCACCCCAATGCGCCCCCACCGGCGGGCGCGCGCGGCCCAGCGCCCGGTCGTCCCGAAGCCCTTACGCCTGACCAGTCCCATCGGCGGCGAGTGCTGCCGCGATGGTGCCGCGCAGGCTCCGGTCGACGCCCCGCTCTTCCGCGAGCTCCCGGAAGTGGCGGGCGCTGTGCGGGAACTCGCCCAGCACCGAAGCAACCGTGCCCGCGGCGTCGCCGGACAAGGTGCGCAGCCAGCGCCGGACCGAGTCCTGCGGCTTCCACTGGTCGAAGCGCCCGTCCCAGGTGAACAGCGCCTGGCACGCGGCCTCCAGCAGGTCCCATTCCGTCTTGCGGGCGGCGAGGCGGGCCACGTTCAGCAGCCACCAGATCGCCCGGTCGGCCTCGGGAAACGTCGGCCATTGGCCGCGGTCGCCTTCGACGTGGGCTGCCATCGCGCGGACGACCCCGATGGCCTGCCGCGGGTTGGCCAGGACCGCGGGCGCGGCGTCCTCCAGCTGGACCCGGGCCAGCACGTCGAGGTAGAGCTCGTAGTTGCCGGGTTCGTCGGCAGCCAGTGCCAGGAGCTGCCCAGCAGCAGTCCCGTCACCGTCTGCGGCCGCGCTCAGAAGGGTGTGCGCCCGGGTGATGGGCAGCACCGGCGAGGGCGCGGTCTCACGGTCGACGAGAGCGAGGAAGGCCGTCATGTCGTGCGGGCGGGCGGCCGGGTCGGGGTGGGTGGCCTGCCGGACCACGCCGCGCCACGGTCCCGGGGCCGGCAGGAGCGGCACGTTCGGCTGCGGCCAGACGCCGGTGAGCACCCAGCCGATGACCTGGCCGAGGCTGTAGACGTCGCTCGCCGCGACGGCTCCGTCGTGCGGGTTGGTGGACAGCTCCGGTGCGGCGAATCCGGGGGAGCCGATCGATGCGTTCGTCAGGGCCCTGTCAGCGCTCGTCTGCCCGGCGGGGCGCCGCGCGATCCCCCAGTCCGCAACTGTCCAGCGCCCGTCCAGGAGCAGCAGGTTGGACGGTTTGATGTCCCGGTGCACCCACCCGTGCCGGTGCGCTTCGCTGAGTGCGTCGGCCACCGCGTCCACCAGGTCGCGCAGTGCGGCGGGGTCCTGGAGCTCGGCGCGCTTGTCCTCGGCGGTCGCCTCGGCCATCGGCATGACGAACCAGTCGTAGGCCGGGCTGAAGTCCAGGACGGGCATCACGTGGGGGTGTCCCCCCAGCAGCTGGGCGACGTCCACTTCCCGGACCATGCGCCGGCGGGCCCGGGAGTCCTTGCGGCGGCGGCGCTTGAAGGCGACGACGGTGTCCGAGGGCTTGTGGACACCCCTGAAGACGTCGGCCTGGCCCTCGCTGGCCATCGGCAGCCGGTCCAGCCGGTAGTCCTTCCGCTGCCCGCGGGCCGAGAGCCCCACCGGGGCGTACCCGGCGGCGGTGGGCGGTGCAGCCGGTGCCGCGACCGGGTCCTCGGCGTCACGGTGACCGGTGATACGGGTGAGGACGGCCCGCAGCCGTGCGGGGTCGTTGTCCGGAACCGACGCCAGCAGGTACCCGGGCCCCCTCCCGGGCTCCTGGGCCAGACCGAGGACCCGGCTCAGCCGGTACTCGGCCACTCGCTCGTTCGACTTCTCGCGCAGCGCCGTCCGGTGCAGGGCGATGAGGTTGCCGGAGCCGTCGGGCGAGGCGCTCAGCACGCTGTCGGGGCCCACAGCCAGCAGATGCCCCGGCTCGTGACCGGCCGCGCGTATCCAGCCCTCCCGACCGCCGAGATCTGTCGTACGGCCGATGTCGGCCACGGCACTGTGCCCGCCCGCGCCCAGGAAGAACCGGCGGCCCCCGATCCACACCGCCGAGCGCACCGCCGCCTCGAAAGTGATGGGGTACCGCAGCTGCTCGCCGACCGCCGTGCCGGCCCGGGTCAGCGCGAGAGTCCCCCCGCCGGCGCCGAACGTGACCCCGGAGCCGGACAGCACCCACGCCTCGCCGTCGGGGCCGGCCACCAGATCGGCGCCCGGCTCGAATCCTCCCGCGACAGCGGTCAGCCGGTCCTCGTGCCAACGGACCACGGCGGGCCCGCACATCACGAGTACAGCCCCGCCCGGGCCGATGAGCGGCGCTCCGTGACAGCCGGGCAGCGCCAACAGCCACCGCGAGCGCCCGCGTTCCGGGTCGAGGTCCACGACACCGTCCGCGCACGACACGAGCAGCGACCGCGCACTGCGCCAGACCATGCCCGTCGGAGGGGCCCCCGGAGCCTCCCCGGCCAGGAGCACCTCCGAGGAGACCCCGGCCCACGTCCGCGCCTCCACCTCCACCGGGGCACTCAGGCGCCCGGACGGCGTCATCACCAGAGGGACCCTGCCCGCATCGGACGCGACCACCAGTTCGCCCAGCGGCACATGGGCCGACCCCCGGCGGCGGAAGACGTCGCGTACGAGCTCGGCCAGCGGCAGCAGACCGGCGAGCGAGGCATCCAGGTGCGTTCGGTCGACCACCACACCGAAGCCCCGTACAGCATCGACGTGACGTTCGATCAGCGCCGCATTCTCCGTCCAGGACAGCAGAGCCCAGCGGACGTCCCCGGGCCGCCCCGTCAGGCCAGCGTTCCTCACGATGCGCGGAACCGTCCCGTCCCGGACCGCGCCCTCGTCCACGACACAGCTGATGAGGTAGTCCCGGCCCTCGAAGTCGAAGACGACCGAGGGCGTTCCGCCGCTCTCCGCCACCAGCACTGTCGAGGGATCGACGCTGCGGCGCAGCAGAGCCCCCACGAAATGGGCGAGCTGCTGCGCCCGGCGTCCGGGGGACACATCATCGTCGGTGGCCCACCGGCCGTACTCAGCCAACAGTTCCCGCACGTCTTCCACGCTGTGCACTCTCCCCGCTCGCGGCCGGACGACCCCGGCCAGCGCCTCCCGGACGATTGTGGTCCATGTCCGGTGGTGAGGCGCGCAGTTACGGGCCACCGGCCGCCTCGAAGCGCTCCTGCGCCCGTCCGGTCCGCATGGTGATCTGCTCAACGAGCAGACCGTCGCGCCGAATATGCCAGGCGATCGGGCCGTGCTCGACGGTGAACCCGTCCGGACGGCACCTCACCTGCCGTTGTGACACCTTCGACAGCACGAAGGCCAGCCGTGCCCGCATCACCGCCAGGCGCGCGCCCTCCGGAACGGAGGAGAAGTAGACGCAGTCGGGCACCGCCCTGTTGCACACCATCAGCCCGATGTCCACGTGGCGCAGTTGCCGCCACACCCGCAACGGTTCCCCAGCCGGGGGCCGGCCGACCTGCTCCCCGTCCCACGTCACGCACAAGGCCGTCGTCTTCGTCCTCTCCCGAGCCTTCCTCGCGGCCTTCTGCTTCTTCTTCACCTCCTCGGCCGCCGCGGCAGCCCGGCTCGTAACGGTGCGGGACTCCACCCACGTCCTGGCCCCGCTGCGGTTGCTGTAGGCGAACAAGATCATCTTTTGGCTGTCGATCATGACGTGGTACTGGCCGATACGCCGGGGCAGCGCGAACCGCGTCACGTCCTCATCGGCTCTGGTCAGAACCGAGCCGTTGACAGCGGCTTCCTCGACCAGGTCGAGGAGCTGCTCCTCGGCCAGGAATCCGCTGACGCCGTGGTCACCGACGTAGGTCTGAACAGCGCTCGGCCGCACGCTCAGCCGCAAGCGGAGACTGCGGGCTTCGTGGGCGGTGAAGTTCTCCGCACGCGACCAGCGGCTGCCTTCGGCGGGACGCTCATGCACGTTCCCCCTCCGCGTTCCGCGGCAGAAGGCCGGTCACAGCCTGCGCCAGTGCCAGAGCGGTGGATGCCGCCCGCGGCGACGGCGTGACGAGGCTGGACAGGTCGCCCCAGAGGTGAGTCCACTCCGCCAGGTCGGGCAGGAGCGTCAGCCCTCCAAGGCCATGCTCCACGACGGCCTCAGCGGTGTCGTTGAACTGCCGGGCGTCGACATCATGACGTGCCCGGGCCAGCACACCGAGCACAGGCCTTCGGGGCAACCCGCGCATCCGGCCGGCCAGATCCTGAGCGATGTCCGATCCTTGACGGCGGATCTCCTTGGTCTCGACGAGGTCGTCGAAGGGGGCGACCAGGTCCTCGTTCCGAACGAGGGCGGTGGCCCACCGTGAGCGGTACCGCTCCCAGAGCTCCGGACCCCAGGTGGCCACCGCGTCGTCCTCAACCTCGTCGAAGAAGGCGCTGAGAACAGGCCACCACTCCTCCTCACTCCTCTGGCCTGGCCCAAGACCGGCGGCCTGCCGCTCCCGATGCCGATCAGGCCAGCTAGCTGCGACGTCCCACCACTGCACAGGATGCCGACGCTGGCCCTCATCGTGGAGGAAGCGGATGAAGTCGGCCCGCCACGTATCCAGCTCCGCGTCCCCCGGCGTCGCGGAGGCAAGCAAGCCCCGGGCAGCGTCGGGGGAGCCGTCCTCAACCTCCTCGTCGTCCCCGTCGCCCTCCTCCTCCTCCTCGTCCTCCTCGTAGTCGTAGTCGTAGTCGTAGTCATAGTCGTCCGGTTCGTCGAGGCCGAAGGCGACAAGGGCGATGTCCTCCCACCACTCGTCGACCTCCTGGGCGTCGGACGGGTCGTACACCCGCGGGTCACCGTCCTCGGCCCGCGCCACCGTGTACACGGCGAACATGAGGTCCAGGAGGATCATCAGACGCTGCGCAGGGTCCGGCGTGGGTGGAGTCCACCGGGAGATCTCTTCCTGGAGCCACGCCCACATCCGCACGTGTGCGGGGCGCCGGTCGATGACCTCCGTCTCCGTCCAGAGCGGCCCGCTGCGGTGGTCGCGGTCCGGAGTGACCGCGAGGACCAGGTCACCGAATTCCGCGAGGGTGCGCCGCTGGAACCCCGGGTCGAGGATGACGACGTCGTAGTCCCATCCCCGGGCCCGGGAGAGCATGTCCCAGGCACTTTCGTCATCGGGCGGTAGGAGGCCGACGTTCACCGACCCGCTTCCCGCGAAGACAGGGGCGGGCTGCTTGCCGAAGAGGTTGACGACATTGCTGGGGTCATCACCGCCCAGGACCAGGACCCGGTTGCCCGACCGTGCCAGAGCACCTGCCAGGACGACCGCCGTCGTCGTGCATCCATACCCGCCACGGCCGTCGGACGACGTCACCGCCACCACCGCACCGCTCGACGTACGGGCTGGTCCTACAGCTCGCGGCTTCAGCCGGGAGGGGTTCGGACCTTCGAGTTCCTCGTCGGCGGGCGGACGCGATCGCCAGTCGGGCACCTGCTCCAGGAACAGCCCGGCCCGTCGAAGCGCCCGGCTCCAGCGCACCGCTTCACCGGCGCCGAACCGCGCGGCGAGCAGTTCCAGCGGTCGCTGCTCTTCCCTCTGTGGGAAGGGGTCGTCCCATACCGGAGTTCCGCCGGCGGTGATGGTCCACGCCTGCGCACGCTCAAGGTCCTCGGGCCCCGTACGGCGAGCACGGGCGCGCGCACCGCGCCCGGTGCCGGCGACCAGGCGCCCTCGGACGGTGATGCGGGCCTCCTGGCCGATCAGCCCGAGCGAAAGGTCCTGGTCAGGGGCGGCCCAGGGACGGAGCCCCGGTACACCGGCAAGGCCATGGGCTGTCCGTGCCGGAAGAAGGCGGCCCAGCATGATCGGCAGGTCCTCGTTCCGGCACCACAAGGTCAGGCCGTGGGTACGCGGGGACGCGGCGGAGATGCCGCACAGGGTGCCGGAGGTGATCGGGCCTCCTTCGCCGAGCGGCGATCGGATCAGGGCCTCCAGGACGCCGGCCTCCAGGAGTGTCCGGGCGCTGTCTACGGCGTCGGGGACCAGGCCCTGGTGGAGGCCGTTGGTCCGGTACCACTCCAGAGCGACGGCTCGGGGCTCGCCGGTGTACTTCTGCCGCAGCCGGGCCAGGTCGGACTCGGTTGCCATGACGTTCCATTCCGCGGCGTGACACCCCGGACCGGCACGCCGACAGACGCGATGAAGCTCTCAATGACTGATGTCGCGCTCGCGTCTTTCCGCCGAGTGCACACGCAGGTCCGGGCCGCGTCGTGCAGGCAGGGGCAGCAGTGTCTGCCAAGGGACACCATAGCGAATGAGGAGACCGGAGGCGGATTGGGCCGCTCTGCCGCACGTCGGCAGCACGAGTGATCCCTCGTACGCGGTGGGGGCGGGACGACGCTGGAAGGCGGTTCCCGCTTCGGCCTGAATACCTCGCGCGGCGAACGCGGCATCGCTTACGGCGACGGCGGCTGAGAGGCCGGGGGTTCGCCGCTCGCCGCCGTGCGGCTCAGCCGGATGGAGAACGCGAGGACCACGACACTGGCTGCGAAGAGCCAGGGCGACTGCGACACAAGGGCTGCACCGGCCGTGCTGAGCGAGAGCCCCTCCCACGCGGCCCGGGAGTCACGCGCGCGCCAGGAGCGGCTGAGGCGGAAGAGGCCCACTGCGAGAATCGTGCTGCCTCCGAGGGTTGAGAGGGCGGCTGCTACCGCCAGGGCGATGTCCACCGGTCACCGGCCCCCAACTGCCGTGCGGAGCGCCGTCTCGAAGGCCAGGATCGCACTGAGTGTGATGGCGATGGCGGCCCGGTGCCGGTCAGGGCGGTCCTCGTCGGAGCCCACGGAGACGGAGGCCAGGGCGGTCGTGGCGGCGGTGAGATGACGGATGGCCTGGTCCCTGGTCTCTCCATGGCCGTGTTCGGAGGCGTACACCTCCATCTCGCCGAGCTTCGCGACGAGATCGCCGCTGGGGGAGCGGTTGCTCTGGGTGTACGCCCCATGAAGGGCGTGAGCTTCTGCTGCGAGCGTGATAGCGGGCGATGTCATCAGACGCTGCCTTCCGGTTCGGTGCTGCGACGTGTGCTTGGCGAGGAGAGTGCCACCTCTGCTCGGGAGGCTGTCGGCCGGTCGATGCGGCAATGCCCCACACCTCCATTATGCCCATAATTGTTGATGCTGTCAACAGTTATGGGCATAATGGAGGTGTGGGGCTCGCCGGGCTCCAGAGGCGTCGGGCCAAGGGGCTGCGCACCTGGCCGGCCTCTCGGATCCGGCGGCGGCAAGGCTCACCCCCTGAGCTGCCCGTCGGCCCGCTCGGCGGCGTAGGTCTGCTTCACCGCCCCCGGTGAGTGGTCACGGTGCTTCTCTCGCCGACCGGGGGAGGCCCACCCCGTCCTGCCCTTCTGCGGACGGCGCCTGGGTCCGCAACGCGTGCACGTTCCTGGCGCGAACAGCGGCGGCGACATCCTTCGCCTCTTCGGCATCCCGGTGCTCGGCCGTGAGCGGAGGGCCGCCGGCCAAGTGCAGGCTCACGCTTGCCAGTCCGAGGCGCCGCTGCCACGGGCCCTGCTCCGTCCATACGCTCTGCACGCTGCTGATCGGGGCGAGACGGACGATGCTGCGCAGGAACACTCCCTCCCAGATGCTGACATGAGCCTGGCCGCTGAAGAGTGAGAGGTTCCTGCTGAACGGGGTGGCCCACCGCGCACGACGCGGGACGCCCCGGAAGGAGTGCAGAGCTGCGACGGCTTCCGGTCCCCAGAGGGCGGCGACCAGAGCTTCGGCTTCGGTACGCGTGGCGACGGGCGCGATCAGTTGCGGTTCCACGTGGCCGGCCGTGGCCGCGTGGATGCGTACCCACCCCCGGCGTCGCCACAGCAGGGGCTGCTCCAGGATCAACGCCTGGGTGCGCCGGTGGCGGAAGGTCTGGTGCCGGGTGTTGAACAGCCCGAAGTCCGCCCGGAATCCGCCGGGCGCCGCACTGAGAGTCCAGCCGTGCCAGCGGGGCCACCGGGCTCCGGTCATGCGCCATATCGGCCCCAGGGCAGCGGCCGCAGAGAACAGCACGACAGGCTCCTGGAGCAACCAGTAGGTGACCAGGCACCCGGCCAGCAGCGCCAAGGCCTGCAGGAAGGCGTGGACATCCAGAAGCAGGGACAGGGCGAGCGTTCTCGGGCGGACGCGGAGCAGGACGGGCTGCCCGGTACGGCTCGCAGCCGCCGGGCCGGCCGGCTCCGGGTGAGACAGGTCGCCGGCCATGCGGGCGCGCAGGGCCTCCAGAAGCACTTCGCACTGCGCCGTCCCGAGATAGGCGAGATCGCTCGACTTCCCGGCCACCGCCAGGCGCAGCGCGCACACGCCCAGGAACCGGCCGAGCAGCGGCCGGTGGATGTCCGCCTCCTGGAGGTGGGCGAGCTCGTAGCGCCGTGAGCTGCGGAAGACGATGCCCGAGCGGTAGAGCAGGGCGTCGCCGGTGAGCCGATAGGACGTCGCCCGCCAGGATGTGAAGCCGTACGCCGCCCCGGCGAACGAGACAGCCGCCGCGGCGGCGGCGAGCGCCCACCAAGGCGAACTCCGAACGGCATGTACCCACTCCGGCAGGTCCCGGAAGGTGAACAGGACCACGGCCAGGGTCACCGCCCAGGCCCGTCGCCACGGGGTGACCGGGTGCAGGCGTCCCTCCAGAACGACCTCGTCCGTCACAGCGCCACCTGCCGCTCCGTGGCGAGGCGCGTGAGGAGATCACGGATCCGCTCGGCCTCTTCGGTCTCGATGTCTTCCACGCTCACACTCTGGTAGGCGCCTGTCGCCACCGTCACGGTGGCCAGACCGAAACGGCGCTGCAGAGGCCCCGAGTCCACCTCGATGGTCTGGATACGACCGAAGGGAAGGGCGCAGCGGGTACGGAAGAACAGCCCGCCGCGCACCAGCACTTCGTCCTGGGTGAGGCTGTATCCAGTGGCCTCCCAGACGGCTCGCAGCCGCCACCATCTCCACACGCTCCACACCAGCACGATGCCGGCGCCCGCCCAGCCGGGCCAGGAGGGCACGGCCGCGAACCACCGCGGTAGGAGAAACGAACCGGCCCCTGCGAGTGCGGAAGCACCGGTGAGAGCAACCACAACAGCGTTCAGGCGCCACAGTGACAACGCGGTGCGCGGCGGGAGGGTGTAGCTCGAACTCCCGGACGCGGTAGCGCGTCCGGGAGCGTCAGCAGTCGTCAAAGCGAACTCCAGAGGTAAAGGGTGCGGCGGGCGAAGCGCCCGCGGGGCCCCGTACCGACCGGCCAACGGGGAGGGGGCCGGTCGGTACGGGGGATCACGCGGCCGGTCGCAGAAGGTTCCGGAGGTTGTTGAGCTGCCGCTCGGCGGTGACGGCCCGGCCCTTCCAGCGGTCGCGTTCCTTGGCGATGCGGTCGGCGGCCGCCGCCTTCTCCAGCAGCTCTGCCGTAGTGAGCTTGAGCAGGGTGCCCTTGGTCACCGGGGCGGGGGCGGAGCTGTCCTTGTGGACGGCGAGGTGGGCGCGGACCTGGCCGAGGTTGCCGGTGTACGAGCAGTCGGTGACCTTGCAGCCGTGGATCGTGCCGCCGTCATCCAGCAGCAGCTCGACGATGCGGGTGAAGTAGACCGGCTTCTCGGCGGTCCACAGCGGGCTCTTGACCTTCTGCTCGGCGATGACCGCGCGGCCGTCGTGGGTAGAGGCTGTGATGAGCGTGTCCTTTCGGGAGGGGAAGGTTCAGCGCAGACCCGGGCCAGGCGGCGTCCGCCGGGCCCGGGCCCGGGCCGCTGATCTCAGGCGGGGGCAAGACCTGCGAAGGGGATGCCTTCGACGATGTCGGCCGGGCCTCCGTCGCGCCGGGCCTTGGCCAGGAGCGCCGCAGGCGGGGCGTCGACCTTCACATCGGCCAGCGGTTCGCCCTTCTTGCTTTTGCTGGTCCGGGTGACCGTGCCGACCAGCCCGTTGAGGTACTTCGGCTTCATGTTGGTGAGCTCGACCCGTACGCCGGTGCGCACGCGGCTGCCCCGGACGGCCCGGAGGATCTCACGGCGCTTGCCGCGCAGGTCGGTCAGGATGGCGAGCTCATCTGCCGTCGCGAGGTCGCTGATGTACCGGGCGAGGTTGGCGGGGGAGGTGGCTTCTGCGGTGAGGGGCAAGCGGATTCCTTTCACTGGGCGGGTGGAGGTCAGCGGGGGAAGACGCAGGCCAGCGGCACCGTCAGGGCGAAGGAGGTGGCGCCTTCGGGGATGCGGTGGCCGTACTTGTGGTGTCCCTGGAGCAACCAGAGGGACTCTCCGTCGACGGTGATGACGGCGGTCGGCGTCGCGATGCGCCCGATGCTCTCGATCGTGCCGGTCAGGCCGTTGAGCTGCTTGTCCTGGAGCCGGTCGGTGCGGATCTCCTGGCCCTCGACGAGGGCCGCCATGCGCTCCTGGGCCACACGGGCCTGCCCCGTCGTGATGGCCTCGGAGAACAGCGCCAGGTCGTCGGGGGTGGCGGCATCGGCGATGTACTGGACGACGTCGGGGAACGAGACGGTCATACGGGTGCCTCCTGATCGGGCAGGTTGATATGGGCTTCGAGCAGAGCGAGCGCGTCCTCCGCGAAGTAGCCGCGGATACGGTCACGGACCACGCCCGTCGTCTCCTGCTGCGCGTGCGCCAGGCGCGACAGCAGGTCACTGGCGGCCTGATGGAGTTCGCTCATCCCGGCACCCCGGTGTCGCTCGCGGCGTCGGCGGACCACTGAGTGCGGGCAGCGGCCTCGGCGTCGTCCGCTGTACGGGCGCGGACGGTGGCGCGCAGCGTTGTCCAACCGGCGGGGCGCCGTTCGTAGGAGCACCAGGCTTCGTCGGCGACGGGGAAGTCCAGGACGGCGGTGACCAGCGTTTCGCGCGGGTCCGAATCCTGGCGCAACCCGATGACCGTGAACAGCGGGATGGACCACTTCTCGTGCTGGTCCCTGGTGGCCAGGTAGTAGTTTCCGGGGTTGGCGCTGGGGGGCGTGGCGTTCGGGCCGAGGAGCTTTCGCCACGTCGGGCCCGAAAGCTGGACGAGGGTGCCGTCCTTCAGCATCTCGTCGATCAGCTTCAGGTGAGGCGCGGCGGAGGCGGGCGGAAGATCGTGGATGCGGTCGACCACGGTGCCGTCGTGACGGCGGTACATGTGGGTGACGACGTCGTAGCGCTTGAGCGGACGCCTCTGGTGGGTGAGCGCGTCAACGACGGCTTCCCGCGTGCAGGGCGGCGGATCGGGCTGGGCGGTCATAGGTCTCCAGGAAGGGCGGCGGGAGAGCGGGGCGGTTCCGGCGGGCGGCGGCTCACGGCTCCGCTCAGACCGGGCGGCGCAGCCTCGTGCTGCGTACGGCGAGGGCGCTGAGCCATTCCGGCGCCCAGGAACCCGTGCGGAACGGGGCGAAGTACCCGACCTCGAACGGTGTCCGGCCCGGGTTGACGGTCCCGTCCTTGCGGACGAAGCGCGCGACGACGGTGATGCTGACCAGGTCGAAGTGGATGCCGTCGGCACTGACGTACCGCAGGGACACCGACTCCGGGCGCAGGCGGGCGGGCCGGGCGTGGTTGGGCAGGGTGTAGAGGAAGTCCTGCCCGCCGATGGATGCGGCGGACAGTTCCGTGGTGTGCGTGGCTGCGGGACGTGTCGGCAGGAGGGTCTGGTTCATGCCGTCTGCTCTCCGTCGGACTGGTCCACGGCGTCCGGGTCCCGGCGGCGCCACACGAAGCCGCGCAGCCAGGGCGGGGCGTGGACACCGAACTCGGTCGTGACGGTGAAAGGCTCGAAGGTGACGTGGAAGCGCTGCACAGCCCGGGACGCCGGATTGACCGTGTTGTCCGCGCGCGGACGGCACCCGGCGACGTCGACGTAGTCGAGGACCCACGGGGTGCCCGCCCGGCGCGTGTACGCCAGCAGCAGCTCCGAAGGGCGCATCGGGAAGTCGTAGTCCGTATGGCCCGGTGCCAGGTCGTCGGCCGTTGCCGTGAACCGGAGGACCCGCGTGGCGAAGTCGTCGACGAGATCGAAGGTGTCGGGCACGCGGGCCGCCTTCCTCAGGGTGTGAACGTTGGGAGCCTGTCCCCGGGGCCCCTCCGCCGGAGGGGCCCCGGGGAGCCGGGCGTCTGCGGCAGTGCGGGGTTACGCGGAGGCGTGGATCCGCACCGGCATCAGGAGGTGCCGGTAGCTGTCCTCGCCGTCGTCGGCGCTCAGCATCACCGGCTTGGCGGCGTGCCCGTCCTCGAACTCCTTGATGTGCAGGGTGACGGAGTCCTTGTGGGAGAAGGCGTCCAGGGCGGCGAGGAGGAAGGCCGGGTTGAACCGGACGCTCTGCTCCGCGACGTCCTTGCCGGTGCCGCAGGTGAGGGTGTGCGGGACGGTCGTGCCCCTGACCCGGGACTGCGCTTCGGGGTCGGCGATGACGGGCGCAAGGGTCAGGGCGCCTTCCTGGTCCCACAGCAGGGCGACGGGGCCGCCCGTACTGCCGACGGCCTGCACCATGGCCATGCTCTTCTTCGCCGCGCGCACCAGCGTCGCCCGGTCCATGCGGACGCTCGCGGCGAACTCGGTCGGGAACATCGCGCCGTACTTCGGGAACTTCCCGTCCCGGGCCCGGACGGTGATCTGGGTGTCTCCCAGCGTCAGCGTGGCGCGCGGGATGTCGCCGTCCTCTCCCAGCAGACCGATGCCGATGGGCCCCTGGTAGGTCTTGAACTGCTTGAGCAGCGATACCAGGACGGACGCGGAGAACAGAACGCTCAGCGGCTGGTCCGGCGAACGGACGGTCGCTTCGGCACGCACCTGCCCTTCTGCCAGGCGGTAGCGGTCGGTCGCGGCCAGGGTGAGGGTCTGGCCGGACAGGGTGAAGTTCACCGCCGTGAGCAGCGGGAGGGTGTCGTCACGGGCGGCAGCCGGCAGGACGCGCTTGAGCTCGGCGAAGAACTCGTCCGCGTCGACCGTCACCGTTGCGGGAAGCGGCTCCGGCGGCGCCGTGAACTCCTCGCGCTCCAGCGCGGCGATGGGCACGGTCAGGTGCTCCGTCGACAGGAGGTCACCGGTCAGGGACACCACGGTGCCCTCCGCCCGGCTCTTGGTCTCCCCGGCCACCATGGCCGCAAGAGCCTTCTTCAGCTGGACGAAGTGCAGCAGGCTGCTGCCCTTCCGGGCCCGGCCCTTCAACGTGACCGACACGGCCGTCTCGTAGTCGAACGTGGTGAGCTTCGCGCGGTTGCGGCCCGTCTCGACGAGGACCCCTCGCTGCGCTTCCACGGCGGACTTCGCACAGACACCGAACTCCACGATCTTCAGGGCCCGTGCGAGCTCTCCGTGGTTGAGGATCATGCCTGCGGTCGGCTTGGCCGGGGCCGAGACGGTCTCGGCGGTGGGGCGGGGCGTTGCGGTGAGGAAAGAGGGGATGACTGCCTCCTTGAGCGGCGGAAGGGGAGCGGCCGGAGCCGGGAGATGGAGAGCGCCACAGCGGAGCGGCGAGGAGCGACGGCCCCGGAGGCTCACACGGCAGCGCGAGCAGCGGCGGGGTGCGCTGGCATTCGATGAAGCTCTGGTGGTGGGAGGGGAGGGAGTCGAACCCTCCGAGGCGGGGTGCTACCCACGCGCGCCTATCGGCGTCGCGACGGCACGGACCTTCGTGCCCTTGCGCCGGGAATCGAACCCGGCAGACCTTCCGCTCCCCCCAAGTCGCGCGTACGAGGTGTACGCGAGTCCTGCGGGATGGGGCGCCGTGGGACGTGAGGGAGGGCGCCGTTCGGGCCTGGGCGTGGCGGGGGGCCGGGCCGCCGGGCAGGTGCCCGGCGGCCGTCAGCCGGTCAGACCGCCAGCGCGAGCAGGTCGTAGGCCTTCTGCTTGTCCTTGGTGGCGTTGCTGGAGGTGGTCAGCGTGCGCGTGGCGCGGGTCTCGGCGGCCTGGATCGGGTCCTTGCCCGCCGGGGCGTGGTGGTCGAGGTACTCGGTGATCGCGTTGTAACCGGCCCAGCGGGTGCCACGGATCGCGGCCTGCGTCTCGGCGTTCTCGAACAGGTTGCGCAGGGTACCCATCCGGGCGCGGTGGTTGTTGATCTTCCGCGCGCCGGGGTTCGGCTCGTCCATCGGCCAGATCTGCTCGACGATCTTCTCGAACTGGCCGAGCGTCATGCTCTCGTTGATGAGCTTCTCGGCCTCGCGCTCGAAGGACTCGACGTAGGCGAAGACGATGTCCAGGGCCTTGCGGGCCTCGGCGATCTTGCCCTTCGCGCTCACGGTGTGGCGGATGGAGTGCGACGCCTCAGCGTTGGAGATGGCCATGGCCTGGGTGTTGGCGCACACCACGCGGGTCGGGCTGAGCAGCAGGCGGAAGGCGCTGGAGCCGTCGTGGCTGTTGAGACCGGCCAGATAGAGGTCGTGGCGGTCGAAGCCGCCGACCTGTACGCCCATCGGCAGCTTCATCGTCACGAAGACGTTCTTGCCGCCGTGGAGGGAACCGGCCGTCTCGAAGTTCGCTCCGGACTCGTCCACCAGGAGATTCAGCATCTCGGTGTGGGCCTCGTTCTGGACCGGCTCGTACTTGCTGCCGACCGTACCGAGGCGCTCGACTGCACCGGTCTTGGGGTTGTCGCGGATGGTGAAGAAGTCGTCCGGCGAGTCGATGCGGGTGACGCCGTGGTCGGTGATCTCGACGGCGTTGACACCGCCGATCTTGCGCACGTTCCAGCCGGACAGGAAGCTCTTCATCAGAGCTTCCTCGGCGGTCAGCGCGCCCTGGGTGACAGTGCCCAGGCGATGCCAGGCGTCGACCCCGTTGGCGGAGACGAAGGAAGCGGTGCCATCGACGTGAACCTCAAGACCGTGCGACAAGTGCGACTCCTCATTTTGTCCTTCGGGGCCTTCCCCCTGCTGACAAGTAAGATATTACACGAACGCGCCCGCCGCGTCAATTTTTACGTGTCAAACGGTGATGGGGGTGCGCCGCGAGCAGGCTGCCCAGCGCCGCTGGGAGCCCTGCCTTCCCGGCCGGCCCTTTCCGTCCTCAGCGGGCCGTGACTCGGCCGTCCCGCTGAGAGGTCAGAACAGTGCGCCCTGCGCGCCCGCCGACGGCAGAGGGTGATGGCTGCTCCCATCCGTTTCCACATGAGACCGCGGGAGTGGATCAACGGGTCCGGGCAGATCTGAGCGCCTGTCGACGGCGCATGCGCACGGGCGGGGCGCAATCCATACGCGGGCGTCCCGGGCCCCGAGAGCGTCCCACAGATGCGGGCCGACGATCGGCCTGCCGTCGGCACCGAAGATGCACGTCTCCGGGTACGCGGCGTAGACCGGCCCGGAGCAGCGGTGATAGCCCAGACGGCATGACGAGCACACGGCTTCAGGGCAGCGCCCGCACCACGATCCCCATACCGGGCAGTGGTGCGGCCCGTGGCCGTAGCTGCGTACGCGCGGGGGGATGACGTGCTCGCGGATCCACATGGCCGCCTCGGGCGGCAGCGGGAACACGGCTGGATCTGTCGGCATAGGGGTTCCTCGGGTAGACGGAGAATGCAGCGGCGGAGGCAGCGTCTACGACGCGGCGCCGAGGCGGCGCAGTGCGCGGAGGTAGGCGGCGCCCTGTTCCGCCTGGTCCAGCAGGACGCTGCGGTGGGCTTCTGCTTCGGCGCGGAGAGAAAGGGCCCGGTGCGTCAGGTCGCCCTCGGACAGGGTGTTGCCGCAGACGACGTTGGCGCCGGCACCGAGCTCCCACACCAGGAAGTTGACCGCAGCGCCGGCGACGGCCAGGGGGTCCAGGTCCTGCAGGCTCCAGGTCCAGTTGCCCGGGTCGATGCCACGCTCACGCAGGTGCTGGGCGATCGCCCGGAAGATCGTGCCCGTTCCCCCGGTCGGCTCGTGGAGGGATCCCGATGCGGGCGGGTCCTCACCCAGCACCAGGCGGACGAGGGCTTCGGCCGCGTCGTCCGGAGTGTGGTACTCGGCCAGCATCGACCCGCCACCGAGGTGACGCAGACACACGAGCGTCCAGGACATGACGTCGATCTGAGAGCGCCTGTACGGGTTGGTGTCCCCGGTGTGCAGCAGTACCCCGTGCTTGATCGCGGTGTCGGCGACCGCCTTGATGGCGTAGAGGGCGTCCTCGGAGAGCTCTTCGGTGTACCACCGCAGCATCGGCCCCGCGGCGCTGATCAGGTCCGGCCTGCGAAGCCAGTGCGCCGCCGCGACCTGTCCGACCGTAGGGGGCCAACGGTGGGAGGGCTGGGAGGTCAAGTAGTCGCCCAGGTCCCGAGCGTGGGCTGCGCCATCGCTCTTGTGCGGCCACAGGGCGAGCGTCGCGACGACGCCGCAGGGTATGTCGATGCGGTCTCGCCCGTAGGCCCGGTGCCACGTTTCGGCCACCGCCTCGCCGAAAGCGGCTCCGTTCGGCCGGGGCGTTGCCGGTCCCGGTCGGCACTGGTCGGGGGCGGGATCAGAGGAGGGAAGCAGAAGAGTCTCCAGGTGGGTGCGGTGTGAGGATGCGATCGAAGGCGGCAACTGCCCTGGCCGGCCTGGTCGCAGGCGGCGTGCAACGCAATCCCGGGCGCGCTCACGCCTCGGCGGAGAAGGACTGTGCGTGGAGCACGGCGGGGCGCGGGCGGGGTGTGTTCAGGCCGCGGCTGCTTCGCGGGCACGGAGTTCGGAAAGGGGCAGCGGCCGACTGGTCCCGCCGCGGCGATCACGCAGAATGGCGACGTCACCCAGGAGTTCGCGCAGCTCGCCTTCCTTGGCCTCGGCGTGGGCGTAGCGTTCGGGGAGCGTGGCGAGAAGATGCCGCCACTGGCCATGACCTGCCCTGACGCAGGCCCCCGAGCAGTTGTTGTGCTTGAAGCCGAGCTCGTACAGCAGCGGCGGCCGGATCCCCAGCCCGCGGACTTCGTCCAGGAGCTCGTCCTTGGTGGCGTCGGGGCCGTCAGCGAGAGGGAACTCGGTCGTCCAGGGCTGCCAGTTGTGGGCGATGGCGGGGATACGGCGCCGGTCGCGATCGTTCGGCTCGATACCGACGTAGGCGATGGTGTCGCCGGGCGGGGTGTGCTGGGCCATCCAGTCCCGGCAGGGCTTCTGCTTGAGGATGAAGGTGCAGGGGGCGAGCCGGTCGTTGCCCAGGAACCGCTGGTCGGCGAAGACCTGCCAGGGGTCGCGTCCGTCCCTGACGGTGGTCAGCTCCAGCCCGAGGTGGTCGGCGATGTCGCGGGAGAAGCGCCACAGGTCTGGGTCCTCGGCGCGGGTGTCGGCTATGAGGAGGGTCATGTTCTGGGTTCCGTGCCGCTCGGCGACGCGGAGAGCGGTGACGGCGGAGCCGATCCCGCCGGAGAACTGGATGACGCGGTGGGTCATGGAGCGGGGCCTTTCAGGTGGACGGTGCGACCGGGGTCACGCCTGCGGGACGGCCGGGCGGGCGGAGAGAGCGTCGGCGGCGGCCCGCAGTGCCTGGGCGGCCATGCCGGCCGTACGGTGCGCTTCGGCGCTCCACCGGTCGATGGCCGTGCGGGCCTGGTCGCCGACCTCGGGGTCTGCGGGGTCCAGGGGCTGGCCGGTGAGGTGCTCGGCGAAGGCGAGCATCGCCTGATCGCGGGCAGCGTGGATCCGGTCCCAGTCGTAGGCGCGCCCCGCCTTACCACGGCCGCGCCCAGCGGCGACCTCGATGGCACCGCGCGGCCAGCAGGCCAGGGTGACGGTGCGGCCGGGCCCGTTGAAGAGGCGACTGCCCTGGTGAAGGCCGACATGCTCAAGGTGAGCGGCGGCCCAGCGCAGCATCCACACGGGCTCGTCAGCGATGACGACGCTCTCCGGACTGTAGGGGTGCATGAGGTGGTGTCCCTTACTGCAGAGGGGTCTCGGGCGGGGGTGAGGGAGGCGGGTCAGGGCGTGCGCGAGGTCGCGGAGGCGGTCGCGACCGGCGGGCCGAAGACGAGGAGGAGGTGGCCGCACAGCGGAGGCTGCTCCCAGGGCTGCTTGAGGAGGGACCTGATGTCCGCGCGGCCCATCGGCGGAGCGAAGGCGTCACCGAAGTGCTCGAGGTCGTTGGGCTCGACAGGGCTGCGATGGTGCGGCAAGGGGCTTCCATTCCATGGGTTCGGTCACGGCGCGGGAGATCCGGAAGGGGCAGGGGGCTTCAGGCCGCGACGTCGTAGAGCTCGTTGCTCTCGGCGAGGCGGTAGATCGTGCTGAGGTAGTCGCGGAGCCGGTGCTCCCACGGCTCCTGGAGGAGAGCGCCGATCACCACGCAGCTCATCGTTGGGGCGACGACGTCGCCGATCTGCTGACAGCTGCTGCTGCGCGATCCGGTCCAGGGGTAGCCCGGGGCGAAGCCGACCAGCAGGGCCGCCTCGTCCAGGGAGAATCTGCGGCTCTTGTCGTGGGCCCAGTACCAGCCGCGGATCTTGCTGGTGATGGCGATCGAGGGTTTGTCCGCGCTCCACTCGTTGCCGCCCGGCGTCTTCCGCTCGCCTCGCGTGTTCACGCGCACGCCGGCGGGCCAGTGCAGAGCGGCGGCCGCGGATATGGGCTTGATGGGCTGCCGGGGCACCAGCGCCTCGACGTCGACGAGGTGGTGCCGGGAGGCGATCAGGAAGACCCTCTTGCGCCGAGAAGCGAGACCGTAGTCCACGGCGTCGAGGACCTTGTACTTCGCGTCGACCCAGTCAGCGCACAGGAGTTCGGCCTTGATGGCGTCCAGGACGTCCTCGGGCAGCGCGCTCGACTGCTCCATCGCGAGCCAGGCGAGGCTGTCGTACCGCCAGGACAGGGACAGCGCCCAGATCAGGACCTCGGCCAGAAGGCCGACCCGTGCGTCGGTCATCTGCTCGATCGGGGCGCGGGCCTCTTCAAGGGTGAGGAGCGGTCCGGTGAACCCGCTGTAGCCGTCCCAGTGCGGGTCGGCGCATATGGAGCAGTCGCCCTCCCACTCACAGGGCCCGGCGTCGTGGAAGTGACCGAAGGTCGCCTCGGCGGCCGCGAGGAACGTGTCCATCAGCAGATCCTGATTGCGCCGGTCGTGGCCGGCTCGCTTCCCGCTCGGGGTCCAGCACTGGCAGGGAGCCGAGACGATCAGGCCGCGGACCCAGCGCAGGGCGGGATGGGCCGGGTCGAGCTTCGTGACGTCGGCGACGATCCGGCGGAAGCCGGCGGCCTCCGCTGTGGCTGCGGCGTCCTTGTGCATCTCCACGCCGACCATGTCGGCAGGCCGTCTCAGGACGTCGCGGATGCCGACGCACCATCCTCCCGGCCCACTGAAGAGGTTCACGACGCGCTCGGGGTCGCCTTCGCGGGGCGGGAACAGCCATTCGACTGGCCAGGGGGCGGCGAGTTCGCGCAGCTCCTCGGTTGTCAGGCCGGTGAGGTCGATCGGATCGGTGTAGCCGTAGTCCAGCAGCTGGCGCAGGGGCGGAGCCTTTCGGTTGCCGTGGAATCAAGGACTGTGCAGAGGCGACGGGTTCGGGCCCGTGGTGTCGTCAGGCCGGGGGATGTTCGGGCCGCTGCGTCGGAGGTTCTGGTGCGGCGCGACGGGATGGTGTCCCCGGGGCTATCGGCGGTTCCTGCCGAGGATCTCGGGTCGGGGGTGCGGTCCGTGCCCGGCGGATGAGCGGGTGTGGGGCGCGGGGAGCACTTCGCCGGGAACGCTCCGCACGGTCGACAGTGCGCGCCGGCTCGGCGGGAGGCCGCGCGGCATGACGGTGCCTTCCGTGGCTGGATTCGGATTGAGCAGACGAAGGATTTGCAGTGCTATCGGCGCAGGAACGCGGTTCAGTTCGATCTCGGCCTCCGATGCATCGGTGCTCAGCCGGATCTCGCCGCCCGCGTGGGCCGGTGGATAGGTGTCTTCGAGGGAGGAGGCGTACCAGAAGGACCGGGTGCGGGAGGATTCCGTGCGCTCGGTCTCCCACCCCGCGGGGTGCAGAGCCGGCAGGGCCTGCTTCATCTCGCGGTTCATCCGCTGGCGTGCCCGCCGGTTCTCCTGGGCAGTGCGCCGTTCGGCGAGGGCGACTTCGAGGTTCTTCAGGTAGCCCGGCAGCAGCAGGGTGACGATGCGGGAGGCCATGCTGGAGGTGGACGAGTCGAGGCCGACGGTGGTCGTCTCGGCCGTGCCGCTGTACCCGGGGGGATAGACGCACTCGACGGTGAGCCTGCGGCCGGCGCTCCCTTTGAGGTGGGTGTTGTGGTGGCGGAGCGACAGCGCCAGCCTGCGGGGGTGGACCAACGAGAAGCTGAGGTAGTGCGCCTCCGTGTCGACGTGGTGGATCCAGTCTTCGCCTTCGGTGGTCCGGCTGTTCAGTGCGGCGCACAGCGCGCTGCCGAGCTGGTCGGCCAGGGCCTGGACTTCGCTGTGCTTCGGTTCGACGTTGGAAGCCAAGGGCAGACGCCTTTCTCGGACGGGGCTCACACGGCGGTCGCGGCACGGTGCCGGCCGGGGGCTCGCCTCTCCCGTACGGGCAGGGGGCCGCTGCGAGGCTTGAGCAGCTCGGGCAGGAAATGGGGGCCTTCCTGGTCCTGTCCCAGCAGCGTCAGGTACGTCTCGGCCTCAGCGAGCGCCTTGGCGAAGCTGCTCCGTGCGACCTGGCGGCGGCGCCAGGCCCGTCCCGCCCGGGTGCGGGCTCCGGCGACGTACCGCTCGGCCTGGCGGGCGAAGAGGAAGCGGAGACCGACCAGTTGGGGGCGCGCGGCCCGGCCTGTCGCAGCGCTCGGCGGAGTGGTATGGCCGGCGGTGAGGGTCGCTACCACCCTGTCGAGCGCGGAGTGGATGGCCGCCCACGCTTCGGTTTCGGATCGGTGTCGCTCGCGCTCGCGGCTGCAGGTGGAGAAGGCGGAGGGAATCATGGGGGCCATCGGGGTCCTTCACGGGCGGTGAGGCGGGGACAGTACCCCGCGTGACAAGTAAGAGTTTACGAACGGCTATGCGTAATGTCAATTCATACTTGTCTTATGGTTTGTGGGCTGCCCGTTCAGCGCAGACGAGGAACTCGGGTGGTCCGCCGGCGGCGAGGAGGGAACCCGGCCACCTCCCTGACCGGAGGCGGCGGGCAGATGGCTGTCGTCAGGTTCGTGCCGTCGGGAGAACGTGGAGTCGAGAGCCGGAGCCGCGGCAGTCCTGCCGCGGGCGAGACGAGGCGGCTGACCATCCCGGGACTTGCAGACCAGGGTGTACGAAGGCCGCCCTGGTGGCCACGGGGGAAGCCACCAGGACGGTGTCGTTCAGCCTAGGGGGCGAGAGGCCGCCCGGCCCGCGATACGGCAGAATCCGAACCCCCCACACCGCTTGCCTCATCAGCGGGTTGCGGTGGCCGGGTCATGTCCCGGGGATGCTTGCAGGCGGGGCGCCCGTGGCCTCCGACCACTTCTCCTCGAAGGACTTCTTCTGCTTGTCGGCGACGAAAGCCGGGGCCGAGACGATGAAGTCCTCCGTCATCGGGAGCACCGCGCCCCGTTCGCGGCGCCAGGTGCGGACCGATCCGTAGACGCTGTCATGCTCAACGCGCCGCCCGGGGCGGCTGCCGATGCGCTCGACGGTCTGGCCGAGGGGCGCCCGGCTTCCGGTACGCAGCCGCTTCACCGACCGCAACGCCTGTCCGCGGACAGTCGGGTCGGCAGAGCTCGCGGGCAGGATGCGGCGCAGGTGGTAGATCGCCCAGTCGCACGACTCGAGCTCAGCGCAGAACGCGTCAAGAACAGCGCGATCCTGCGGACGCGAGCGGTCGAACTGTTCCAGCAGCGAACGGCGCCCGAAGAGACGGGAGTTCGGGTTGAGACGGGTGGAGGTGTACTCCAGTCGCAGGACCCGGCCGGCCACCGCGGGGAAGGACCGCATCCGGTCCAGGTGAGCGGGCAGGGCGCCCATCGAGACTGGATAGCAGCAGAAGGTGCAGTAGGACTTCTTCCACCGCACGCCAAGCCGCTCGAACAGGAAGTCCTCGCACTTCTGACGCCCCCAGCCCCAGTCGATGAGCGGGTAGACCCCGGTGCGCAGGGGGAGTTTGCTCTCCTTGCGGTCGCGGTCAGCCCGTCCGCTCTCGTCGGCGTTGAAGCCGATCATCTGGCGGAACGGCCCGTGAGTGTTCCTCTTGCACCACAGGTCTCCGACGTCGCCTTTCGCTCGAATGCTGCACTTGCGAACTCCGCCCTGCTGAGGAACCGTGCCGTTCGCTTCCATCTCGTCCCACAGCGCCCAGCGGCCGCGGCGGATCAGACGCTTCGGACTGCGGGAGTCGTCCAGGACGTCGATTCCGGCGCGTATGGGCTGCCCTGCGCGCGCCAGCTGGACGAGGCGCAGTCCCTTCTCTGCGAGAAGCGGGAGGATGTAGCGCTCGGCGTCGGCGTCGGTGTCCGCCCACTCGTCTCCGGTGGCCATCGTGATGACCGCCGTGCGCTCGGGGTCGATCCCGTGCGCTTCCAGGTCGTCGAGCACGGCGACCAGGTAGGCGGTGGAGTCGACGCCCCGACCCCAGTTGATGACGTACTCGACCGGAGTGCTGAGGGGCGTCGATGTGGTGAACAGCGTTGGAGCTGCGGTGGTCTGAAGCTTGATGGGCTGCCTCCAGGCGGTCGTTGATGAGCCGGGCGGAAGGGCGTGCCCAGCTGTGCTGGCGGCGGAACTGGACCGCCCCCGGGCCGGTCAGAGCAGATGGCCTGGCACGCCTCGGGCGGGGATGGGGGAAGGCATCTGGTGTCCCCGCTGAAGGGCCGATCGGCGCGCGGCGGCTGGGCCGCCCGGGTCGAAGCGGGCTCACGGGCTCGGCCGGCGCGGAGGAAGCCGGGCAGACGTGGAGCCGGGCGTCCAGCGCTGGGTGAAGTCCGCGAAACCTCAGCAGGGCAGGTGCGGTGAGTCCAGGACGTGCCCAGTACCACCGCAGTGGTTGCACGCCTTGACTCCCGCCTCCTGGACGAGGCCGGTCCAGAAGGAAACCTGCTGCTCCCACGCGGACAAGGCATCCGTGTACCGGCCGGCGGGAACGCGGTCGGCGACCGGAAGGTACATCTCCCTGGAGACGAGCACGGGAACTTCGCGGCCGGACTTCAGCTCGCGCAGGTTCTTCCCCAGGTTCGGCTGCCAGCGCGAGACGGGCTCCTGGAAGGGAACCCGGATGGTGACGTAGAGCCCGGCCGGCTTGTCGTCCCGGCCGTCGAAGCAGTACTGCACGTGCAGCATCCTCGTGATCAGGTCTTTCAGATGGCTGCGGAGGCCCGGGATGTGGCCGGGGAAGCAGTGGAGGTACTCGCGCCGTTCGGTGAGTGAATGCGGCATCCTCGCAACCCACGGCGGGGCACCGGGAGCCGGGGGCTCGCTTCCCTCAAGGACGCGGAAGGGGCCCTCGTACTCGTACGTGAGCGCGGGCTGCTCCTCGGTGACTGCCCGGTAGAACCGGTAGTAGTTGTCGTCCTCGACTTCCTCGTTGCGCTCCGTCCACTCCTCGGCGCTGAGCATCTCCGGGTAGCGGGCAGAGAGGGCGCTCCGGTCGATGAGCTCGTAGCGGACCGGTACGGGCCTGGGCTGCATCCGGGCCGTGATCCTCTCGGCGTGGTGGTCGGTGACCCACCACGTCCCGGTCCGTTCCCCGAGGGGAGCCATGGGCCGGCCGTCGGCCAGCATGCCGGTTACGGGTGTGCTGCGGCTTCCGGGGGGAGCGGGCAGGTGGTACAGCCACCGACCGTCCGGGTGCTGGATGGCGTAGTTCTCGAAGGGGTCCACGGGCTCTCGTTCTGCTGGTCTGCTGGGTGGGCACCGCTGCGGCGGCGCGGATGAGGAAGGCTGCTCTGCGGGCCCGGCGGCCGGGTTCAGGACCGGGCCGATCCGGTGGGGCACTGGCTGGCCACGCCCTCGGCGTCGCCGGATTCGTGCTGCTCGACCCACTGGCGGGCGATGGGCACGGAGATGGCTCGGTAGACGACGCGGTGACTGTCCCGATCCACGACCGAGGCCCGGTAAGGGCCCGGACGGAAGCCGCCCCCGGAGGACGCGTCAGTGGTGAAGTAGCGTCCGCGGTCACCGTCGGCGTGGGTACGGATCAGGTTCACCTGCACGGCGTGGCGGCCGCGGAAGTCGGTGTGCCGGTACCAGCCGCGGAGCCCGTAGGCGGCGGCGTAGGCGTCCAGCCGGTCCGCGTGCCAGCCCCGTTCGGCCTCGGGTGCGTTCGTCTCGGCTGCGGCCAGCGAAGACACCACCGCGGCATGAAAGCTGTTGTGCCACTCGCGTATGCCCAGGCCGGTGCTCTGGATCTGGCCGGCGCGCTCGGCTGCTCGGTTCGCGGTCCGCCGGGCGAGGGCTGTCTGGTGCGCGCTCATGCCCCGTCCGTCCCATGCATTGAGGTTCTCCAGGGCGTTGGCCACGGGAGGTGGCCCGCTCGGCAGGCCCGTCAGGTCCGACAGGTCGGGAACGGGCGCGATCGGGGGAACTGAGTCGTACGTCATGGGGCTCCGTCTCACGTAGTCGCGGTCCTGGTCAGCGGTCCCATCGGGCGCCGTGCGCGGCCAGGGTGTCCCGGTGCTCGATCCGGTCGGTCCAGCGCGCCGGCCAGGCATCCGCTCCGTGAAAGGCACCTGCGAAGGCGCCGGTGAGGCAGGCGACAGAGTCGGAGTCTCCGGAGGAGCAGGCGGCCCGCCGCAGAGCGGTTACCGGATCGTGGGGAAAGAGGAGGAAGCACAGCAGGCCCGTGGCCAAGGCTTCCTCGGCGACCCATCCCGCGCCGGTGACCAGGCAGGGGTCATCGTCGGGAGCGGGCGAGGCCAGGGCGGCGTCAAGCCGGTCCAGAGCCCCGAGGTTCTCGTCCCAGCCTCGCGTGATGAACCCGGTGGGCGATCGCCAGGGGCCACGTGTCCAGAGGTCTCCGAGCCACCTGCCGTGGTAGCGCGAGCGCTGGGATAGGGCGTATGCGCGCAGCAGCTGCGGAAGCCGCGACGGCATGGCGCCTTGCTTCAGCAGCCAGACAGCGTGGGCGGTGAGATCGGCAGCGGCGAGCGCCGTGGGATGCCCGTGGGTGAGGGCGGCCTGGAGCTGAGCTGCGCCGGCCCGCTCCTCGGGGTCCAGGGACGCGATCAGACCGAGCGGCGCGACGCGCATGTTGGCCCCGCAGCCTTTCGAGCCGGCCTCGGTCGCAAGCCGCCAGGGTGTTCCCTTCTTCAGCCGGGCACAGGCCGCGAGACACGTCATACCGGGGGCGCGGTCGTTGTCCGGCGCGTCGAGCCAGCGCACGAACTCGCAGACGAGCGCCTGCTCGAATCGCGCCGGATCCAGCCGCCCGGTGCTGTCGGGGTCCATAGCGGTGTCAGCGGCGCGGGCAACGGCCAGGGTCATCTGGGTGTCGTCGGTGACCAGGGCGGGGACGGGGAGGCTCATGTGCTGCCAGGGGCCGCTGCGCAGAATCTCGGCGACACTGGCGAACTCGGTGGGAAAGCCGAGCGCGTCGCCGAGCGCCAGACCGAACAGCGCGCCCGTGGCTGCTTCGCCGGGTCGGGCCCGGGCTGTGGTGGTGACTTCGTTCAGTGGTCGCTCCTCTCGGGAGTCGGGGGATGCCTGCCGGGGCCTGACCTTCGCGGAGACTCGGGCGGCTGGAACGCCGCGGCGGCGAGGCAGCCGCGCCCGCGATCTGTCGTAGGGGCGGCCGGTCGGGTGGCCCATGGTGCCGCCGCCCCGCTCCGGGGGGTTGCGGAGCAGGGCGGCGGGTGTCGGCGGTAGGGCCCGCGCCAGCGACCGTGTCCGAGGGGGGCCGGACTACGCCGCGGCCGGGCGTCTCTCCCAACCAACAGACTCAGATTACACTCAAGCGAGCATATTGTAAAGTTTCACATGTCGCACTAGCCGGCCTTGGGGAAGACGGGTGGGGTCCAACCGATGTAGGTCGCGCCCCACTTCGTCTCGAAGAGTTCGGCGTCGACGATGTCGATGTAGCCGGGCCTGAGGATGTCGTTCGAGGCGACCTTGTTGTCGCCGAGGTAGACCGCGATGTGCCCGGCTCGGTGACCGGTGTCCCAGTACAGGAGCGCGCCCGGCGGAGGGTTGCGGTCCTTGTCGTGCCGCATGCTGCTCGGGACGACCTTGTAGTGGTCGATCGCGTAGTTGACGCCGGAGAAGGACCAGCCGTAGACGATCGCGGTGTACGCGAGACACCTCTGGTACCACTTCTTCTCGGACCCGGTGCCCGCGTGGTCCTTCGCCCAGGCGATGGCCTCCTCCACGGTCCGCGGGTTGTTGAGCGTGTAGGTCTTGGTGCCGTCGGTGAACGTTCCGCCGCCTCCGCTGGGGGCGGGTGTGCTGGTGCCGCAGTTGCTGTTCTCGCTCGTGACGTCGTCGGCCTCGTCACCGGCAGGCTGGTTGCCGGTGTTGCCGGCGCGTTCGAGGTCGAGGCCGGCGTCCTTGGCGAGTTTGCGCATCGAGTTCTCGTGGCCCGCGTACAACCCCGGGTGGGCCGACTTCTGCACCGCCTGCGCAGCCTCGCCCAGCGGCTTGAGCTGCCACCCCTGGATGTCGACGAGACCCGGGTTGCCACCGCGGCCCTTGAAGAAGGACTCTGCAGCGAACGACGGGTCCATGATCTGTGCTTTCGTGCCCCAGTTCATCGACGGCCGCTGCTGGAAGAGGCCCAGGGAGTCGCGGTCACCGTAGTCGAGGTTCTGCAGCGTGCTCTCCTGCATCGCGGTCATCAACGCGATCAGGGTCGCCCTGCCGGGCAGCTTGAGCCTGACGGCAACGGCGTCGATGTCCTTGGCGAATCCGATCTGCTTCTGACGAAGGGACCCGGTCGCCTCACCACCTCCGGCCGCCCCGCCTCCGGTATCCGAGACCGGTGTCGAGTCGTCGGTGCCTGCCCCCGTGTCGGAGCAGGAGGCGGCCGACGCATTACCGGCGGGGAAGAGCAGGCCCAGGAGGAGCAGGCCGACGACGAACACGGCCACACCGATGGCGCCGAACTTGACCGCCCCGACCTTCTTGACGACGCCGGTGGCATGGATCGCGGCGCGGGCGAGGTCCTTCTCGTCCACGGCCTACTCCTCTATCCCGAGGACGCGCGTGACCATCCACGGCGAGTTCAGGTCGGCCCGGGAGACCTCGACGGTCAGGCGGCGGGTGTAGCTGTAAGGGTCGGTGCCCTTGACCGCGACGGTGACGGTCGCCCGCCGGTAGATGCGCACGGAGGTGTCGGGTGCCGGCCGCTGCTTGCCGGACGGCTGGGCAATCTCCGTCTTCGTGGGCCGGGCCTCCACGGCCTGCGCCGCGACCAGGCGGTCGAAGTCCTTGTCGCCGTGGCGCTTGAGGTTGTCGACCAAGGGGCTGGAGGCGTACGGAGCCGCTCTCTTGACGGCCGCTTGGTGGGAGCCGTCCTGATAGGGGAGCCGGGTGGTGTAGGCGGTGATGAACTTTTCGGCGACCTGGTCGGGGCTGATGAACTGGGCGGAGGGGCTGGTCGATGGGGCCGGCGGCGCCTTCGGATCCGTACTGGCCGGGGCGGTCGGCCCGGGCTTGCTCTTCGCCTTGGACGGGACGTCGTCGGCGGGCAACACCAGAGCGCCGATCGCCACGGCCAGAGCGATCAGCAGCGCGACCGCGGGGACCGCGAGGGTGATCGGCGGCTTCCCCCTGGCCCTTTTGACGGCCTGCTCGCGTTCCTCACGCCGCGCCGAGCGCCAGCGCTTGGCCGCGCGGCGGCGCTTGCGGCGCGGAAGGCCTGCGAGCTCCTCGGGCAACTCGTCCCGGCGCAGCAGATCGCGCCACTCGGCCGCCGTGCTGGGCGCGTCAGCACCGGAATCCCTGCGGGAGCGGGCCTTGGCACCGCGATCGGGAGAAGGAGTGGTCGGCTCGTGAGGGTCGTTGGTCACGTCAGGCTCCGTACGGGGGCATGGCGAGATGGCCCCGGGGCGGTCCGGCCCGGGGCGAGGGCCGGACCGCTGGGGGATCTCGTGTGCGGGAAAGGGCGGGGGCCGCCACGGCGGCCGGCGGCTAAGTGCCCGAGCTACTGGGCGGCGGCGGGGGTGGCGGGGTTCGGGTTACGACGGGGTTCGCTGCAGCCCGGCCGGCAGCGGCACCGGCTGCCTGGCCGGACGGGGGCGCGGGCGGCGGGGGTGGGTACTGGCGGAACCTCGCCCCCACGGGATTGGCCGGGGCCTCGCCCTTCTTGATGACCGTCCCCTGGATGAGCCGGCCCTCGGGGGGCCCGCTCTGCTCGGGGACACCGGTACGGCGAGCGGCGCCCGGGCGCACCGAGTAGCCGCTGCCGGCCGGGCTCCCGCCCCCGGTCCGGCCCGGACCGCCGCCGCTGCCGGGCCCTCCCGGACCACCCGGGCGCGGTCCGGAGCCGATCGCGGCGGGACCGGCATCACCGGCCTTGCGCTGCGCGATCTCGGCCTTGGCCCGCCGGGATGCCGCCGGATCGTAGCCGCCGGGCCCGGGCTGATCGAGACGCTCGATCGTGCCCCGCTGCGTCGCGTAGTCCCCGCCCGCGCCCGCCCGGCTGGGCGGCGGCGGAAAGACCCGCGACTGATGCGTACGCGTATGGGAAGCAGCGCTCGCTGCCGACGATTCGCCGGAGCTGTCCCCCGCGCTGTCCCCGGAGTTGTCGCCGCTCTTGTTCGAGGACGGGCGGCGGTCCATGTCTCCGAAGCCGCCGCGGCCCGGCCTCCCGCCGAGCAGTTTGCCCATGCGGCGCATCTGCGCCATCCGGCTGACCGCGCCGAGGACGCCTCGCCCGGCCATCTGTGCGCCGCCGGCGCTGACGATGCCGTCCAGGCGGCCCTTGACGCGGAAGGCCATGACCGCCGTGGTGATGTTCAGGGCGCTCACCATGAGCCACCCGTAGGTGGGCAGCAGCGACATCATCGCGACCGAGACGACCATCACCGTGCCGAGCAGCATCGTCGAGGTGAAGCTGACGACGACCAGGCCGATGAGCATCTCGAACCACTGAACGCCCCATTGCCGCGGCTTTCCCGGTATGCACCACAAGGTGGCAAAAGCTACGCCGCACACCAGGAGCATCAGAGCTCCGATCAGAGAGGCGAGGGTGGCGAACGCGAGGGTGATGACCAAGGCACAGAAGATGACGGCGGAGACGTTGCCCGCGATCAGGACGCCGATGCGGCCGCCGGGGGTGTGGCCCTGACGCCAGTTGACCGCTTCACGGCCGGCGCTGTCGGGCTCGGCGGTCATGTTGTCCCGGAGGTAGTCCTCCCGCTCCTCCATGTCCGTGCCGCGCTTGACGACCTCGTGGCCCCACTTCTGGCAGGCGTTGATCGAGCCGAGGTCCGCGATGCACCACGGCACCGCCACGTACGTCCTCCACACCGCGTCCGAAGCGCGGCGTACGGTGTCGTCCTTCTCGTCACCGGACCAGGCCGGTTCGGGGGTCTTGAACGGCATGGCCGCATCCCCTCCGTCCAGCCCCGACCCGATCGTGGTCATCGCCACTGACGCACCGAGTTGACGGCCGTTGTCGACGCCTTTCACCCATGTCTGCGGGGCGGTGAGGAAGGTGGTGGCGATCGCCGCGGACGCGAAGACCCAGGCGAGCTGCCCGAGCATCGACTGGTCGGAGCGCTTCGCCCAGGCGATGAACATGCCCACGGCCACCGCGGTGGGCATGAAGACCGTCATCATCGGGCCGGCCGCCGCGCCGATCGCACGCGAGATCGCGCCCTCGACCTCGGGCAGGCTCACCACGTTGAAGCACCACGAGGTCACGACGACCGCGGCCCGGCCGATCATCGTGAGGACGATCATCAGGATGTTGCCGACGCCGTGCAGCCACCCGTCGATGAGGTCGCCACCGGTGAGATCGTCCGACAGCTGCTTGTCCAGCTGGTAGACGTCCGGATCGTAACTTTCGTACAGCGTGCCCTGGCCCGGTGGCTTCGTCGGCGAGGGCATCATGTCGCCGATGCCGCCCGGCTTGTACTTGTCGCTGTCCTCCGCGGCGGCGGCCGGGGCGAACACCGCACACGTCGCGAGCACGGCGGCCGTCGGGGTGAGCAGGGACCGCAGCCGAGGCAGCCGAACCCACATCTCCAGCAGCAGCCCGCGGAAGCGGTCCGCCAAGGAGGCGACCGTGCGTGCCATCCGGTCCGGCGGCCGGCCGTTCCTGCCCCGGCGAACGGAGTCAGGACCGGTGGAGCCGGCAACAGCGTTCTCGGACACCTCTGCGGCGGTGGTCATGGATCGGGCTCGGCGATGAATCGCCATACGGGCCTGCCTCCTCGGATCGGCACGGCGGTCAGCACCGCCCTGGCCGCCGTGCGTCGGGGTCACTCGTCCTCCGAGGCTGCGGTCCCGTCCCTGTGGACAGAGGAAGCCGGATCCGGGACCTCGGGCCCTGCGGTGGGCGTGCCGTCCTTCCGCAGGTCCGGGCGTGTGGTGTCCCCGGCGGGCGCCTGGTCCTGCGGGTTGGTGGACAGCGCCAACCGCAGCTCCGCGCTGGGGATGTCGACCTGCATGGTGGCGACGCGGTCACGCCGGTCCCGCACGATGCAGTGCCCGTGCCGGATCTCTCCGTGGGCGGTCTTCCCGATCCCGCGCATCAGGGCCCGGGATGCCTCGCCGACGGGCAGCCGCACGAGCTCGGCCATTGCGTCCTGCTGGGAGCGGGTGGACTGCTCGAACGCGAACACCGTGGTGATCGCCTCCAGTACACCGTCGAGACCGAGGAGGCTCTTGGGGTCCTGGGTGTCGATCGCCAGGGATGTGTCCAAGGCCCGGCCGGTGCGAGCGATGTAGTCGAGGAAGCGCCGCCCGTCATCCGTCCCGGTGAGCACATGCACCTCGGGAATGCTGATGACCTTGGGCAAATTGCGCAGATCGGGCCGGGCGGACGTGTTCAGCGCGTAGGCGATCAGGCCGCGCATCAGCGCCAGGGAGACGCGCTCGGTCATCGTCATGTCCCGCGGCGCGGTCCCCATCTGCGGCATCGTCAGCCCCGGCACCTGCACGAGCCACAGCCCCGGCTCGGGGCGCAGCGGAGAGGCGCCCGCTCGGGGGACACCGAGCAGTGGCGCACCGAGCTGGGTCCGGGAGAGCTCCTCCAGAGCCTCACCGGCCTCGGCGGACAGGGCGTCCGCACTGCCCTTGAGGTGCTCGACGACGCGCCAGGTAGCGGCGTCCGGGTGAGCGGCGACCTCGTTGCAGGCCCGCAGGAGGCGAGTCTCCACGCCGGCCTCCCGCATCCGCTCGGGAAGGATGATCAGCAGCTGCGACACGACCTGGAGCGCCGCGTCGCCCTGGGGCAGCAACCGGAACAGGTCGGCGACGGCCGGAGTCTCGCTGCCGCAGGTGACGTGATGGGAGGCCAGCCCGAGGTACTCACCGGCGCGGATGAGCCCGCCCTCATCGCCCTTGAAGCCCAGCATCAGCGAGAAGCTGCCCTTGAGGGCGGAGATGAGGGTGGCCAGCATCATGCTGGTGGTCTTGCCGCGGCCGCTTCGCCCCACGAAAGCGGTCGTCGTCGCGTCTCCCCGCGCCGAGCCGGCGGTGATGTCGATCCGGCAGACCCCCGGCGTCGTCCCGGTGAGCAGGCCCATGATCGGCCCCTCGTCGTCCCCGACTTCCGACCCACCCCAGAACATCGACGCCGCCAGGGCGTCGGTGGTGCGTATCTGCTTGAGGTCGTCGACGCGGAGCATGTCGCCGATCTGCGACTCCAGCCACAACTCGCGCTGCTCCTCGGAGGCGACGACGACGTCGATGCTGAGCCCGGCGTAGTGGCCGATGACGGCATCGGTGCGCGCCCGCAGGTCCTCCAGCGATTCCGTCGAGGAGACGACCAGCCGGGGGTGGTCCTCCAGCAGGGTGCGCCCGTCGCGGGACATCACCTTGCGGAGCTCCTCCATCACCAGCTCGGTCTCCTCCGTCTCGGCGAAGGTCTCGCCCGCGCTGGACTGAGCGGCGGAGCGGCGCTGTTCCTTGGCGGACTGACGGACCTTGTCGACCGCCTTCATGGCCTGGCCCTTGCGCCACACCGCGAACCGGACGCTCGCCTCAGGGCATACCAAGGCCTCCAAGCCGGTGTCCGGGTGCGTGTACGTGATCTCGCTCAGGCACCGCAACCACTCCTGCTCGCCGGGCGTGATGATCTGCTCGGGGAACTCGTGCATCGCCAGGACGGACACCCACGCCGCACTCTCACCGCGGCCGTCGACCAGCCGCACGTGGTCGGCGTGCGGGATCGCCTTGCTCTGCGTCAGCCGCACCAGCGAGGCGCCGGTGACGGTAGGCAACCGCGGCGGAGCGGGCTGAGGACGGTAGGACTCCCGGCTGATCGACCAGGCCAGCAACTCCACCGGGGCGATCCGGGCACGCCACGGGGTCGCCTCCAGCCGCCGCTCCATCCGCCTCGCGAGCGCGTCGAGCTGGGCGAGCTCGGCGTCGTCCAGCCCCGTACGGCGGATGCCCAGCGCGTCGCCGGCGGCGTTCTTCACGGTCGCCCCGGTGGCCGAGTCGCGCTCCGCGATGCGCACGCCCAGAAGGATGTGCCGCTGTGGCAGGTCCAGAGTGTCCAACCGCTCCGCCCACATCGCGGCCACCGCGTTGACGTCCCCGGCCGAGAAGATGCGCCGGGCTTCCTCGCGGTACTCCTCGCCGTCCAGGCGCGCCCAGATCACCTTGAGGTGGCAGTCGAATCCCGGCAGGACCTTGGCGAGCGCGAGGCCGGCGGCGTCCTGCTCGGAGTCCTGTGCCGATTCGGGCATGAGGTCGGTGTTGGACGCCGACAGGACGAACCAGGCCTCCGCGGCTGTGTCGGTGACGACCAGGCCGTCTGCGACGGCGACAAGCTGGGGCTCCTTCATCATGCGTTCGGCGCCGAGACCGAGCATCCGGCCGAACCGGGACACGGACTTCTTGGCTGCCTTCGTGGACGTGCTCATGTGCGTCGGTCTCCTTGCGTGCGCGGAAGCTGGAAGGCGGAGGCGGCCGGCGCTGTCGCGGTCGGCCGGACAGGCAGGCGACACCGCAGGCGAGGTGCGCGGGCGGCGCCCGGGGGCGTGGCGGCCAGGTGCGCGGCCTGCAGGTCGGTCAGCCGGAGCAGCTGGACGAGTCCGTCACCGCCGGTGCCGACCAGGTGCATCCGGCCGACGCGGAACGGCTCCGTCTGCGGTGCCGGCGCTCCCGGCGGTCCCACCAGCTGCCAGGTCCGCGGCGTCGGCGCGGACAGCAGGCGGGTGGAGAACAGGTCGCGGGCGAGGTGACCCCACGGTTCGGGCACGGCCCGGCACGCCATCACCACGCGGATTCCGTGAAGCCGACCCGTCGCAAGAACCGTGGTCAGTGCGTCCAGACCGGTCCCGCCCGGATCGGGGTAGTGCCGGAAACGCAGAAGTGAAGTGACCGTCTGGTTGCTCTCCACGAGGACGGTCCGCGCGGGCCCCGACCGTTCCGCGCGGACCTGCGCGGCCAGCTGGTACAAGCGGCGGTGGACGCTGGCGGCGTCCTCGTAGAGCTGGACGCGCTGCTGCGCGCGCGCCCAGGCGTGCTGACCGGAGACATCGAGGATGTCGACCTGTGTGCCGCGCCGGGCGTACTGCGCCGCCAGCGTGCGCAAGCCGGTGGTGGAGCCGGTGCCCGGCCACGCGACCAGCAGGACGTGCCCGGAGCCGGGCCCGAGGTACGCCGGGACAGCGTTGGCGTCGACCCCGAGCACAGGGCCTGGGCCCTCGTCGACGGCGCCCGGGAGGAGATCGGCCAGGTCGGCCTGCGGATGCGGCGCCGACGGCCACTTCACGCGGACTCCCACTGCGCCGCGCCGGGACCGGGCGAGCTCGCCGTGGCCCGGGCCTGTGCTTCGGTCAGGTACAGGGCCTGAAGGGGAGTGGAGGAGCGATCCGAGAACAGGTGGAAGCGGCCGGTCACCGGCGACTGCGGCGGAGCGCTCTGGCCCACGGCGAGCTGGCGCCACAGGGTCCGGCTGCCATAGCCGAGGATCCGCGTGGCGAAGTGCCGGTGGTGCAGGGGCCCGGGCCCGGGAACGATGCCGCCGGTGTCTCCGGCCAGAACCGTCCAGCCGTAGGCCCGGCCGGAGGTGAGGAGGATGGCCAGCGCCTCAACGCCCGGGGCCTCGTCCAGCTGAGTCTCCGGGCGGCTGTCCATCCAGTACCGGCGCAGCGCGTCGGCGAGCCGGGCGAGCTCCTCGACCACCAGGACGCGGCGCGAACCCCAGCCGGCCTCGGCGGGAACGTGGGGGCCGTTGTTGAGCCCGGTGGCGGCAATCAGGAGGTAGTCGTGGATCGCGGCGACATCACCCAGGCACCGCACTCCGGGCAGGCCCTCGGCCCAGCGGTGCTCGCCGTAGGTGATGTCCAGGAAGTCGGTGCGCGCTCCGCGGGCGAGTGCCTGGGCGGCCAGCGAGCGCAGAACAGTGGTCGTACCGCCTCCGGCCCCGGTGGCGACCAGGACGTGGCCGGTGCCGTCGGGCAGGGTCACTGGCCGGTCGCCGGCCGCGAGTCCGACCAGCAGGCCGGGGCCGGCGTGCAACACGGGTGCGGACTGCTCGTCGAGAGTGACCGAGCGGCGCAGGGAGGTGTGGGAGGTCATGGCACGGCTCATTTCTCAGCGCGCTTCGAGCGGCGCTGCTTCTTGAGGTACTTGGCGCGGGCGCTGGCGACGGCGTCGGGCCCGTAGGCACGCAGCCGGGGGCGGATCTGGGCCGGCGGGCCGTAGGAATCGGCCCGGTCGGACTGGTGGGGGCCGTCCTCGGCGAACAGGGGCGCGAGGCCCGGCAGCTCGGTGAGCTGCGGAACCTGCTCGCCGAGGCGCCGGGCCCGGAGCCTCAGGCCGGGCTTCGGGGCGGGGATGCGGCCGCGGCCGATGACCGGCCGCACCCCGGTGTGCAGGTAGTTGAGGCGGACCGCCCAGACCAGGAGATTGGTGCGGCGCCAGTACGTGGCGGAACGTTTCGCCCCGTAGTAGGTGAGGAAGAGCGGCGGCAGCAGGAACAGCGGTGCCAAAGGCTGCGGGGGGAAGCCGAACAGCAGCAGCCACAGGCCCCAGTACGCAGGGAAGATGACCGCGCCGTAGCGCAGGGTGGTGCGTGGCAGGCCCTCGCCCAGGTCGAGTCCGAGCAGTTCGTGCTGCCGCGTCTCGATGTCCCAGTGCCGGGAGTACGTCTGTGAAGAGCGCATCGTCGGCCCGCGCTCAGCCGGTGAAGACGGTGGCGATCTTCGAGCCCACCGACTTCAGGATCGTGACCGCCTGGTTGGAGGAGAAGACGAAGAAGGCGACGACGGCGCCGCCGACGGTGTGCGTGATGAGCGCACCCCACTCCTTCTTGGCCCAGTGGCCGAAGGCGCGCACGGCCAGGACGGCGACGAAGAGGGACCCGACAATGGCCAGAATCCAGGAGACAAGTGCGTTGTTTTCCACGGTGGAGCGCTCCCTTGCGTGAACGAAGAGATGAGGGGTGAGGGCCGGGGGACACCAGGAGCCGCGCCACGCCGGCGGCGAGGGGATGGGCGTCAGGAGGCGGAGGCGACCTCGGACACCTGCCATCGGGTCGCGGTGTTGGCCGAGACCTGGGTGAGGGTGATCCGGTAGGTCTGCTGGAGCTGGGCGCCGGCCAGCCTCCAGCGCAAGGTCGCGGTGCCGGTGCGCTTCTCGCCCGTTCCGGCGTCAACCGTCCAGCTGTCGAGAGAGTCGAGCTGCAGTCCGCCGCCGAGCGGAGGGATGCGTGAGCCCGGGGCAGCGGCCTGGTCCTCACTGCCGGCCGCCCATGCCGTCAGGAAGTCCTTGACGGTCTGCCGGGAGCTGCTCGACATCGCCGAGTCCGCGTCGGCCACCTCCGGGACCACGTAGTCGGTCGCCGTCGGCATGCCGACCAGGGCGGGCTGCCCGGTGACCAGAACCCGGCCGCCGGACTCGGCGACGGGCACTTCCAGCCCGAGCCACCGCGAGACGCCGACGTTCTTGCCACCGGACTTGACGCTGTAGCTGACCCGGGCATCGACCCGGACCCGGGCCCGCTTCCCCTCGGCCTGCGTCACCGTGCCCGGGATGGTCTGGGAGACCTGCTGCAGGCCTTGGCCGTCCCAGCCCATCTTCGGATCTGCGTCCTTGGGCAGGTCCATGGCCAGGTCCCTGGCCCGCAGCTGCGGGGCCTGCGAGGACCAGGAGAGGTAGGAACGGGCGAAGCGAGCGGCGACCTGCTGGGCCTCCTCGACCGGCACGTCGTTCCGTCGCGCCTCGGCCTGCTGGTCGACCTGCGGAGCGACGACCGGCGGCTTCGCAGGGAAGACCCAGGTACGCACCCCGGTGAACGCGGCCAGACCGATGACCGACCAGATCACCACACGGCCGGCCCGGCGGGCGAAGGAACGTCCCGAGGATTCGTTCTCCTCAGCCCACCCCACCGCGCCCCAGCCCGACTCCGACGAGCCCGCGACGGCACTGCCCGACGCCGCGTCTGGCGTGGAATCCTCCGCCGCCGCGGCGGCCTCAAGCTCACCGCCCTTTGGCTCTTTCTCGGGAAGATTCAGCATCTTCCGCAAAGCGCTCATGAATTACTCCTCGGCCCATCCCGATATCCAGCCTCAGCCGGGCGGGACGCGGCTTCCTCGCATCCGCTTCCTCCGGCGGGAAGCTCACGGGTGAAACCTAAAAGTGCGGGCCTGTGGATAAAGTCCAGAGCTCTGACCCCGTCAGTCGGATGGAGGGGATCGGGGGAGTAGACATGGCAGTGGCCGCGAAGGGTTTTCCCTTCGCGGCCACGTGGGTCTGCTGTTTATGGATGTCCTGACTACCCTGCCGGTTCGACCTTGCCCGAATGGTCGTCCTGGCCACCGTCGCCGGATTCTTCGTCACTGCTTTCGGGCGGCCACTCAAGGCCGTAATACCGTGCGATGGCCTCCATGGTGAACCGCTCCTTCCCGTCGTCCTGCATCACGCCGACGGGGAAGTCCTTACGCCTTAGCTTGTGCACCCTGAGCGTGTTTCCGTTCAGCTCCGTGCCGCTCGCAGCGAACCGCCTCGACACCTCTGCCAGGGTCAGCAGCTCGGGACGCTCCTCGGTGGGCGCCTCCTGCTTGGCCAGCGGAACCGGCAGGTCTGCGGCGTCCGTCGGCTGCTCGTCCGGATCCGGATCGGAGGTGAAACGCTCACTGAAACGCTCTTCACCCTCGGGAGTGAAACGCTCCTCCTCGTTTCGGGTCTGACCTGCGGGAACGCCCTCCAGGGCGGCATCCGCAGCTACTGAAACGCCGATCGCCTGCGGGGGCTCCTTGGTGAACAGAGGACGGGAGACCTGGAGCAGGGACGGCAGCCGCTGCGGACTGCGCGCGGGCGGCGAACCGTACAGATCGGCGGTGGAGTAGCCGCGCTCGTTGCGGAGCTTGAGGCAGTGCTCGCGGAAGGCTTCGGGCTCGGCGTACGGCACCTGGATCCACACGCGACGATTTCCCTCGATAACCAGCATCCGGCCGGCCTTGTCGACGGACTCCGGCACCGGCGATGTATTGACGATCATTTTCCACTGATTGGCGTTGAAGTTTCCCAGCATCAGCAGACGGAACATGTTACGCAAGCCACGGTTTCCGACAGCGGACTCCCGGAGGTCCTGGAACACTCCGATGATCGTGACGTTCACGTGCCGACCCATGCGCATGATGGAAGCGATATCGCCCCAGATCGGGTCGCTGGCGGGGTCGCCCTTCTCCTTGTTCTCGTTCCACCATTCCTTCGACGCATCACCGAATTCGTTGCCCTCTTCGAGGATCAGTGTGAGCCGGTCGAAGTCCTTACTGGGGCTCTGCTGCTTGACGTAGTTACGCGCTTCGACTTCCCGAGCCGCCCACGAAATAGCGGCCCGCATGTCGCCGATATTTCCCGGGTCCGTATACAAATGGACTCCCGGTACCCCTTCGAAGCAATTGATCGACGCCATCTTCACGTCGATACCGATCACGGTGGCGCCCTGCCCGACGAGCTGGGTGATGATCATCTGGAGGAAGCTCGACTTACCGCCACCGGACCCGACCGACAGCCCCCACATGGCGCTCTCGCCCGTCATCTCCTTGGTCAACGCCTCGGAGTGGTCGTCCAGCCCGAGAACCAGCTGGCCCGGCCGGCACGAGCCGATGGCCGCCTGGACCTCCGGGGCGAAGAAGTCGACCCGGTCCGGCACCTCGTAGACGACCTTGTCCTTCTGCGGCTGGAAGAGGACGTAGAAGGGGTATCGCTTGAGGTTCCACTCCCCCGACCACCTGCCGCCCATCCGGGCATGCACCAGCTCGCGCAGCAGCTCCTTGTGACCGTCCTGGCCGTGCCAGCCGTCCGGCAGAGCGATCTTCACGAACGATCTGTCGAGCGGGATCGTCACAGCGGCCAGGCGCTGGGCGTCGTCCCAGGCCGGCATCGTCTCCTTCAGAGCGAGGGACATGGGAACGACCAGCGTCTGCATATGACGGCGCCTGGCGCCGCCCCGGATGTGGAGCACGATGACGAGGGGCAGAAGCACACCGGCCACGCCGGCGGAGCACCAGATGACCCGTTCGTGATTCTCCAGCCACCACCACGTCCAGGCGGCCCAGCCCGCCCATCCGAGCAGCACCAGGCGCAGCAGCACATGCTGCCAAACAGCTATCCCGCCCGGCGAGCGCGGTCGATCCGATAGCGGCGCTCCGCTGAGGAACCGCCCCACGAAGAGCGCGGCCGCCTCGGCTCCCGCGTCGATCTGCCGGTCCAGCTCACTTCGCGCCATCCGTTCGCTCCTTCGCTGCCCGCTCGACGCCGCCCACCCTGGGAGTGGGGAGATAGGGCGGGACGCTACGAGCACGTACCTGTGGACAGAGGCGGGCGGCGACAGAGCAGCGGCTGGCAGCAGGTGCCCGCGATCGCCGTGGCAGCGGAGCGGCACGTGGAGCAGCGGGCAGCAGGCTGCTGCTGCCCGGACGACGGCAGCACGAGTAGCGGCTGCTTCCCGGAGGAGGGAAGCAGCCGCTACTCGTGCTGCCAGTTCCGTGACAGCGGCTACTGGTGCAGGGCAGCACCGGCCGGCGAGCAGCAGAACCGGACGGGCCGGAACCACCAGTCCAAGCAAGGGCGGCGCTGCAACGGGCTACCGCCGTGCTGTTTGCCGCCTGACCTTGTAGACCTGCCCGCGGTTGACATCGCGGCCGAACTGCGCGAGCCAGTTCACGATGCTGCTGTCATCGGCGCCGGGATTGACGATGAACGCATGCCGGATGGCGTCGGCATTCGTACGGGCACCAGCCACAGCCCCGCGGTGCTCAACCAGGTTCGCCAGGTTCTGACCGGTCTGCCCCTGAGCAGCAACGACCGGGGAGCTGACGGCGCCATCTTGCGTGAGGGCGGACCCGATCGCCTCGGACGCGTGCGGTGTCCCCCCGACCACAGCCGCAACGGCCCTCTCGCGTCCGTGCTGCTTCGGCTGCTCGGTGGGTTCCGGCTGCTCGTGCTGCTTCGGCTGCTCGGTGGGTTCCGGTCGCTTGTGCTGCTTCGGCTGCCCGGCTCGGAGGGGAGAGGGAGAGTCTGGGGCACGGGGTGCGGGCAGAGCACTGTGGTCCGGAGCCGTGGTGACCGGGGCGGCATGCCGGGGTGGTCTCGCCTCATCGGGCGGCGAGCTGGAAGCCTCGATAGCGGCGGCCAGGGGGACTCCGACGCGGGCCAGTCGAAGAGGCAGCAGTTCGTCCAGAGAGGCGCGTCGACGCCACCTGCGGCCGTACTTCACTTCGAGCTTGGCCTCGTAGATGAGGCGGTCCTGTTCCGCCTTGATGATCTGGGAGTACTCGCGGATCTCCCATAGGCGCATCTTGCGCCAGAGAAGGAACGTGGGCAGGGGCGCGAGAATCCACCGTGCTAGCCGGACGCCCTCCATGTGCCGGTCCGCGGTGATCGCGGCCAGCCGGCCGACTGCGTGTCGGGCTGCTTCGACAGTGACGACGAAGAGGACGGGGATCGTGGCGTGCATGCCGATGCTGATCGGGTCGGGCCAGGCTGAGGCCGCGTTGAACGCGATGGTGGCTGCTGTCAGCAACCATGCCGACTGACGCAGCATGGGCAGGGGTATCCGTAGCCAGGTGAGTAGCAAGTCCATCGAGAGCAAGCAGGCGATGCCGGCGTCGACTCCGATGGGGAAGTACGCGGAGAAGGCTCCGAAGCCCTTTCTCTCCGCGAGCTCGCGAACAGCGGTGTAGGAGCCGGCGAACCCGATGGCCGCGATGATCACGGCCCCGAGCACGACAACCGTGATCAGGGCACGCTGCGTTCTGGTCAGGCTGTCCACGCCTCTCACTCCTTTGATCACGCCGTGCGGCGAGTGTGTGGAGTGGAACCTGTGGACAGAGACCCGTTCCCGAAGATCAGTGACACCGACGGGAAGGAACAGAGGCGTTCGCGGAGGTCCGCGGCCGTTCGCACATGCTGGCGGCGCCGCCGCCGACCCGGCCACTTGAGCTGGTTCTACAACGGCTCAGAGCCCAGCCCGGGCCAGGCTCCGTCGACAAGCGGGGGCCGGGGCACGCCGCCGGCGGCGACGCTGCCGGCGAGGACCTCATGTCGACTCGCCAACTGCCGCGAACGGCCACAGACGAAGGCCCGCCATGGTTTCGCGAGCTCCACGAAGCGGGCGCGCCGTGTCCTTAGATGCCGCCCGAGGGCAGGGAGCCGGACCTGCTGAGCCAGCTACGGACCTCCTCGACGTCGCGGGCGCTGTGTTCGTCCTTCGGCGGAAAGGGGTCTCGGCACCCGGCCGGATACCGGCGTGCGTATCCTCGGATGCTCCCGAGGGAGATGCCGAGCTCGGCGGCGAGCTGGGAAGGCGTCAGCCGGCCGGCTGCGACGGGACCAGCGTCGGGGGTGACCGCGTCGTCCGGGTTCAGTCCCAGTGCCCCTTCCGCCCACCCGTCGGGCACGGTGTGGCCCTGGGCGACGGCAACGCGCACCCGCTCCAGAACGTCTCGCTGGGCATAGGTGAGCCCCCGGTCGTCCAGGCCCGGGGCAGAGTCGTCCTTCTCCAGGTCGTGAACGGCCAACAGCCAGGTCCGGAGCTCCTCCCAGGGCAGCGGACTGCTGGGCAGGGGATCGTCCCGCCGGAGAATCCACGAGCGGACCGCCGGCCAGGAACGGAGGGAGCTTGTGCCACGTCGTACGGCAGGCGGGAAGGGATCGCGGCTGACCTCCGGCTTGGCAGAGGCGGCGTAGTACTGGATGGACTCCCTGCTGACGCCGAGGGTCTCCGCAGTCTCCTTGACCGTCAGGAACTCGGCGGCCGGACGGGCAGCGAGGGCGCGCTCATCCAGCTTCTGCGGACCTCGTCGTTTCGTGTCGAAGAGGTTCGGGTGCTTCGCGAGCCAGTTGAGCACATCCCGCCGGAGGCGGAGGTGGAAGCGGTCCTTCACGTCCAAGACGTCGGGGAAGTCGTCGTAGGTGTCGATCCAGTTCTGCACGCCGCTGTCGGTGCGGCCGGTCGCGGTAGCGATCTGCGGCACGGTTACCTGTTCGGGCAGTTCGGCGAAGGCCTTCTTGATGGCTGAGTCCACGGTGTCTCCAGGGGCTGGTGGGGCGACAACGGCAGCCGCCTATCAGATGCTAATTTACTCCTAAGTGGTCGCCCTGTCCAGTTGGGCATTACGTTCTGGGCTCGGGCCGCTGCGGGACTTCAGCGGCCCAGTGCCGTGATGACGGCCTCGAAGCAGGCCCGTGTGTCCTCGTAGAAGAGGCGCAGGGGCGTGCCCGGGTAGCCGGGCGACTCGTACAACGGCGTCGCGCCGGCCGAGGTCACCAGGCGCGCCTGCCACCCGCCGTGCTGGCGTACGGGGTGCGTGATGTGGTTCCGGGAGTGGACGAACGAGAACGGCAGGCTGTCGGAGTGGCCGATGACGAGGGTGGCCACGCGCTGGAGCTGAGGGGAGTAGCCAGCATGGTGGGCGACGTGCTGATCCTGCAGCAAGAGGCGCAGAAGCCGGTCGGCCCGGCACTCGCACGTGTCGACCGCGCACCGCTGGGTTCCCACCCAGGCATGCAGGTCACTGGCCGCGCGGACGATCTCGGCCATCTCGTTCCTGCCGCGCTCCCACAGCGCATCGTCCGGCCCGTCAGCCATGCTCAGCTCGGCCTCCGTGGAGCGCGCTTCCCTCAGGAAGGAGTTCAGCCTCCGGTCGAGGCCGGCGAAACAGGAGGGGACATCTCCGCGGGCGAGTGAGGCGAGGGGGCCGTCGTGCTCGCCGAAGTAGGCGGCGGCATCGACAGCGTGGTTCGTGGTCTCGATGGGCACAATGCTTCCGTTTCTGCAGGAGGGGGCTGGCTCAGGCCTCGGACGGTCTCCGCCTGAGCGGCGGGAGCTGCTTCCAGAGGGGCTCGCACACTTCGATGTCGCACTGCACCCGCGCGGAGCCGGCCTTCGAGGCGTAGATCCTTTCCCAGACCGTCCGGCGGCCCCGTGCCTGGCCGGGGGAGGTGTACGGGCCCTCGTACCAGGTGAGGGTCAGCCCCTCACACCTGATGGTGGGGTTCCTGCGCCGGTACAGCTGGAGATCGCGGTCGAGGGGAGAGCCCTCGGCGTACGTCGCGACGACCACGGTGCGATACAGCGGGGTGCTCGGCCCCATGCCGATGTTTCGGGCCAAGGTTCCTCCATGTCCGGTGGGTTGGTGAGCGAGGAGTGGGGTCGGTCCCGGGTGCTAGGCGGGCCAGACGGGCCAGACGAGGGCGGTCTCGGCCGAGAGGCGCCCGAAGACCTTGGCGTTCTTGGAGCGGAGCTGGCCGAGGACCTCATCGGCTCGTTCCTCGGATACGCCGAACACAGCGAAGGCCGCGCGGCTGCGCTCCTCCCGGGCGGTCGCTTCGGCGATACGGGCCTGTGCGCTCTGGACGTCCTGAAGTGAGTTGGCGGCCGCGACCTCGCGGGCTGCGTCGATGAGGGGCCGGATGTCAGCGAGATGGGTGTTCAACATCTGCTCGGCGTGCTCGGCGACGCGGTCGCGGACAGCCCGGACGGAGGTCAGGTGGTCGTCCTGCTCGCAGCTGATCTTGTCGAACTCCCAGGTCGGGCCGCCGTCGGGGCTGAAGAACCGGACGGTGAAGGTGAGCGGGATTCGGAAGCGGGTCGTGACGTCCACGGCCAGGGCCACGCGCTGGGCGTTGGCGTAGATGGAGTGCAGCGTGGGCCGGATCGTCACCGTCGCCGGGCGCCCGTCGATGCTGGATTCGATGGTCCGCTCGGGCGGGCCCTGTCGGTGGTCATGGGGCTCGTGGAGGTGCGGCTGAATGGCGATGCCTTTCGAGGGGGGACATGGGTGGCGGCTCGCGCCCGGTAGGTCAGCCGCGCTGGTGCGGGCGGCCGCCGACGCTGGCCCGGCGGCGCCGCTCGTCGGCCTCGTGCTCGGCCAGCGCGGTGCGGGCGGAGCTCAGCCTGCGGTAGAGCTCGAGGTCGCCCGTTCCGAGAGCAGTAGCCATAGCGGCGCTGTAGGACGCCCAGGAGGGGGTGCCCGTTATGGGAGATTCAGGCAGGAGCATGGGCGGGCCTCTCTCGATGCGGGTGGGAGGGCTCAGTACCGGGAGGGGATCAGGCGGAGGCTTCGTCCCGGTCCAGGTCGCCGGGCGCCCACATGAAGGAGCCTCCGGTCCAGTCCTCCTCGGGGAGGGACTCGCGCGGGATGATCACCACCAGTTCGTTCCGGCGCCAGTGGAAGTTCGTGCCATCCAGGGCGACGGTCCCGGGCCGCCAGAAACGCTTGCGCACCTTCGCGGCCCAGGACCCGGAGGTCTGGGCCCGCCGGTCGCGGCCGGGGCGCGGGTCGGCCTGCTCCGCGTAGGTGCCGACGTACCAGTCGTGCTCCCGTACGTCCTGGGCGCGGACGACGCGCAGCGCGCCGGGACCGGTGCCCTCGGGGAGCAGTTCAGCGAAGAAGTTCGGCACGGGGTGCTCCTTGTTCGGGGCTGGGCGACTACCTACAAACGCTAATTTACTCATTGAAGGAGTATATGTCAAACCTTACATGTCATGCGGTGTCGTGCCGGCTCCGCTGCGCGCGGCCTGCGACGGGCCCCACCCGCGCCGCGTACCGACCGAGGGGCCGGTACGCGGCGGGAGCAGACTCAGTCCGCGGCCGCGCCCTCGATGCAGGCCAGGGCATCGTTCGGCTCCACCGGCGCGTGCTGCTCCTGCCCGTCCGGGCAGTTGAAATCGTCATCGTCGGTCCACCACAGGCCCTTGAACAGGGTGATCGGCTTGCGGCAGTGCTTGCAGATTCCGGCGGCCTCCCACGGGGGACCCAAACGGGCAGCGGTCGAGGTCATGTGCAGTTCCTTCCGGACTTCGGGGGCAGAGCGCAGGAGGGTTCGGGCGGAGGCGCGGCCGGGATGACGAGCACGGGCTCGTCGGCCCACCAGACGTCACATCCCTGACCCGTGGCCCACCGGGGGTCGGCCGGAACGGTTCCGAGCCTCACGCGGGGTTCCGGCTCGGACCATTGCCGTTCGACCGTGCACAGGTCGCACGGGCACGCCGGGTTCCACGGCCTGGGTTCGTCCGCCACGTATGGCCGGTTCACCCATGTCGAGACCCGGGTCATGTGGCCGGGAGTCGGGAAGTGCGAGAAGGACGCGAGGATCAGGTCACCGGCGCGCACTTCAGAGGCGAGGACGGGCCTGGCGTCCGACTCGAACGCCCCAGTCGGAAGGTCTCCGAAGTGGGCGGCGGAGCGGGTACCGACAATGAGCGGGCAGTGGGACGGGTCGAGTTGAACGGGTACGGCGGCCATCGGGAAGTCTCCATCGGATGAGGAGGGCGGCGGGGCGGCTGGAGCCCTGGGGCAGCGGCGGCGGATTCGGGGTGCAGCCCTCGGTGGCTGCGGGGCGCTTGATCCGGGGGAGTCAGGTCACGGCGCTGCGACCAGTACGTACGTCCAGGCCTCCGACCCGGCAATGCGCCGGTGGAAGCGGCCCGCAGGGCGATGGAACGAGAGTTCCTCGTGGCCACCCTCCAGGCGCTCGACGAGCAACTGCTGAAGCGCGGCCAGGCTCAGCGTGACGAGAGCCGGCGCGCGGTCTGACCTGTTGACGCGCCGGAGTGCGAGTTCCTCCGGTGCGTACGGGACGGATCCGGAGGCGCTCAGCCCCCCGAACGCCGCCGCGATGGCATCGGCAGTGCGCAGAGGACTGCCCGGCAGCGGGCCGGTGGTGGGCAACTGCCGGGGTATGAACCGCAAGCTCGTCCGGATGCCGCGCGGGTGCGCCCCGAAGAGTGCGGGCTCCGGCCCGGCAAGTCCGGCGCGCACCTGGTCGTCCCGAAAGGGACCGGTGCCGTCCGCGTTGAGGTGGCTGATCCACTGGCCGCCCTGGCGGTGCCAGACCCGGGGGCCGTTCGTCTGGGCGATTCGGTCGCCGTCCCACAGGCGCTGCGGTACAGCCATGGCCGGTGTTGGCATGTCCTGTCCTTGATCTCTTCGGAGGTGGGGTGCGCCATCACCGGCGACGGGCGAGGGTGCCCAAGCCCCTGGGGCGGTTGCGGGATTCAGCGCCGGGCGCGCCGACGGGCGGGGCGGGCGGCGCGGTGCAGCCGGTGGTGGACGGCACAGAGCGTGATGAAGAAGGCGATGGTGAGGGTTCCGGGCAGGGTGGTCGCGGCGGAGAGCGTGCTGCCGGTGAAGAGGACGCCGAGGGCGAAGCCCGCCAGGGCCAGCAGGGCGAGTCCGTCGGTGAAGGACGCGGCAACCGCCAGCGTGGGGCGAGAGGTGCGCGTGCCGTGCGAGGCCCCGAGGCCGAGGGCGAAGGCGAGCATCCACAGGCCGAGACCCGAGATGACGGCGAAGGCGAATGCCAGCAGAGGCGGCGTGCTGCTGAAAAGGGCGGGCGCCGCCAGGGCGAGGGCCGTGAGGCGCAGAAGCGGGAGTGCTCGCCGGGTGTCGGGGCGGCTGGGGCGGTTCGCGCTCGCGCTCATGGTGTCCCTCTCGGTTCGGAGAGGGCGACGCCCTCCCTCCTCATCGGGAACTAATTTACTCACACCCCCTTCGACTGTCAAGTCATAATTGTCAAAAGGGGATGGTGGCTTCAGCTGTGCCGTGCGGCCGATTCACGTGGATGACCACCGGCAGGCGGTCGCCCCAATCCGTTGCCTCCTCGGCGTCGCAGAGGATGAGCAGGCAACCGTCATCGCTGAAGTAGGCGCCGATACGCAGAGGTCCCAGGAGCACGACCGGAATGGCGTCGTCATCCCCTGGTTCGGGGGTCAGGAAGGAAGCGGTGCGGTTGAGGGCGCGGGCGCGATCGTCCATGGGGGTCAAGTGCGTTCCCTTCGTCGTGAGGTGGCGAGCCGGTGTCAGGCCGGGCGCGCCGGGGCGTCCTCGTAGGCGGCCCCGAGATCGGTGGGGAGGAACACCCACGGGACGTCCCCCGGGTACAGCACACGGGCGATGAAGCCGGGCAGCCAGATGCTGTCCCCGCTGATACGGCTCATGGTCGGCCCTAGGTAGGTGACAAGCGTGCCGTACGGATCGGCGATGACGTCCCCGACACGGATCTCCTCGCCCGTCGCCACGATGCGCAGGACCCGGATCGCCTCGCGCGGGTCGTGCCGCTCGCCCAGCATGGAGTTCCTGGTGATCGTGGAAGGCTCCTGGCGCTGCTGCTCGGCGCGCAGGTCGTACGCGGCCAGGGCGGCGTCCCCGGCTGGGGTGATCTCCACCCTGCCGCCGGCATCGGCCCACCGGAGCCAGCCACGGCCGAAGGCGCGGTGGACCGCGTCGGGACGCAGGTAAGAGGGGAGAGAGCCTGAGCGGTCGACGAAGCAGCGAAGGGCGCCGAACTCACGTACGGCCGAGAGAGCCCCGCTCCGCGCGGATCGCAGAGCGCGCGCCTCGCGCCCGCCGGGGTGCTGGATCAGGACGTTCAGGGTTCTGCTCCTTCGGGAAGTTCATGATGGCCGGTCGGACGGAAGTCAGGATGCGGTGAGGCGAACGGCGTACGCGGCCAGGGCAGAGGCCGCAGAGCGTTCGTCCCAGCTGACGCGCAGGGTCGAACCGTGGCGGCGCAGGACGGTCCGGCGGTCCTCGTGCGCGAACTCGGTACCCGGAGCGCCAGGAAGCCGCCGCGGGAGGTGACGGACATCCTCCCGCTCGCCGGCGGAGCCGAGGTCCGCGGCCAGGTGGCGAAGATCGTCGTCCCGGTGGACGCAGCCGCCGTGACAGGTCAGCAGGGCCAGGCGGGGGCCGCCGCTCCGCGCATAGATCGCGTGCCGGGTGTGGCTGCCCATCTGCCGCGTGCGGACCACCGCTGCCGAGGACGCCGGGTTGTTGCGCACCAGCCAGAAGGCTTCACCCTCGCTGTCCCGGAACGACCGCCCGAGCCGAACACCGGGGGTGTGGCGAATCGTGGCCCAGTCCGCCGAAACGCCGGCCGCTGCCCCCAGCCAGGTGCACGGCTCCAAGGTGCTGCGCCCGGCTGCCGGGTCGGAGAAGAGTGCCCCGGGTGTGGGCGGCAGGGGCCGGACGCGGACCAGGAGCAGCGGGGTGGCCGCGGGCCAGTCGATGCCGTGCTCGCGAAGATGCGCGTGCTGGACTGGGCAGGCGCCGCATCGGCCGGGTTCCGGCGCGCTGCAGCGATCGAAGCCGCCCCACCGCTGGCGTCCGGTCATGGACTCGAAGAGAGTCGGATAGTTGGTGGGCAGCAGACCGCACTGGTTGCGGTCCCCGAAGTGGGCGCTGAGCGAAAGCCGGTTCCAGCCCTGCCCGTCGGGGCCTCGGGGGCCGTAGCCGGGTGCGGGCAGAAAGAGCGTCAAGCCGGGCTCCGTGTTGTCGTCGTGGAAAAGGGGAGGGGACGGGCCCATTGGCGGGCTGCCGCCAGGACGGGCGGCACAAGGCCCGTGGGGCTACGTGTGTGCGAAGTCGCGTTCGTGCTCCGGGCAGTGGTCGTCGTTCCGCCCCTTGGGCGCGGTGCAGAACTCCGTGAACGGCGTGCCTTCGGCTGCCTGCCAGCCGCACTGCCAGGACTGGACGTCCCCCGCCGTCGGGGCACGCGGCGGCAGTGCAACAGAACGGCGGCCGAGAAGCAGCGCGCGCCACGACGCGGTCAGGTTCGCGGCGTCGCCGTCCTCGGCGGGGTAGAGGCCGAAGAACTCGGCGGCCTCGGCGTCGCGGAACTCCAACTCCGCCTGGCCGACTTCCCAGTCGCCGTAGAGCTGGCCCACGACGCAGTCGGCGCTGGAGTCGATGTCGAGCACGCTGGGGTCGATCCGGTCCCGCCAGCCGGCGGGCCCGTACCGGTCGAGGAGCCTGACGCCGTTGTCCACGCGGACGTCGGCAGACAGCGGTTCAATGATCACGTGGTTCTCCGGGGAGTCGTGGGCTGACAGGCGACGGCCGCCCGGCCGCCCGGGGGGTGTTCTTGACCGCATCAGCCCCTGACGGTGGCGTTGTGCTGGGCCATACAGCCGGCGGGCTTCGGCCGGATCCGCGTGGACGTAAGCGATCAGGCTGCCCTGTGACTCGTCGACGATTCCGCGCGTCGCGGGGCCGAAAGAGGCGCGACCGGGGTCGTCCTCGGCGATCGAAGCGTCCACGAAGATCATGGGGCGGCTCTCTTCCTTACGGAAGTCGCGAGTTGGGGATGCTGGACGGCTATGGGGCCGCCCTGCGTCAGGTCAGGTCCCGAGCACCTTCGGGTACGGCCGACAGGGCAGTGCGCATGGCGTCGTCGATCTCCGTGCTCAGGTCGTGGAGCGCGGCGTGGCGAGCGACCGTCACGTCATGGTCGGAGCCGTCCATGGCGAAGTCAGTGGGGCTCAGAGGCTGCATCGAGTCCCAGGTCGAGTTGGTGACGGCGAGGAGAGCCGCCCGGCACTGCGCCAGCGTGGCGTTGGCGATGAGGGCGTCGATGTCCGGCTTGGGGGCCTGGGCGGGCATGGTTCCTCCACTGTCTTGGATTCGGGGGATCGGGTCGGCCACCTGGCCGGTCGGCGGCGTCAGATGACGCGCATCCCGACGAGACGGGGGCCGGTGTCGCGCACTCCGCACCACTCGTCGGCGCAGTCGGGGCACAGGACGTAACAGCCGCACTCGTCGCGGTCCAGCACATGCCATCCGGCGTCCTGCGCTTCGTGTTCGCCGTCGCCGTCCTCGAAGAACGGGGACTGCCTCGGGCACTGATCGCAGGTGATCCGCTCGTACTCCGTCACGTCCATCGGGTGCACCGGAACGAGAAGCGGGGCGGTGGTCTCGGCGATCAGAACGGTCAAAGCGCGTCTCCCGGGAGAGGTGGGGCGGGTTGCTTGCCGGGGCTGATGCCCGCCCCGACAAGAACTAATTTACTCTATAGGCGCGCGACAGTCAAATCTGTGTTGTCATTCGGTGTTGACTGCGGTCCGGACTCGCTCGGCGTTCGCCATGCTGGCGGCCGACTGGGGGGAGCCTCCGCCGTTGACGACGAGATAGAACGCGGCCTCGTCCGCTTCGGTGGCGCACTCCTTGGTCTCGCCGACGAGCAGCGAGCAGTACCGCTCCATGAACCTCACACCCTTCTCGGTGAGGCCCGAGTGGCGGACGTAGGGGCCGTCGTCGGTGTCCTCGGTGCGCCCGACGTGGTCAGCGGGAAGCCAGGAAGCCGGGATGGTGAACTCGCTGTTGAACCACATCACCGCCGTGGTGAGGCGCTGTTTGCCGTCCACGCAGGCCCACAGCGGCTCCCCCGGCGTCTCGTAGGGATCGCGGCCGGGGTTGGCTGCCGCCCAGGCCGAGTTGCAGCGGTCGGAGAGGATCACGACCCCGGCCGGCCTGCCCAGAAGCCAGGTGTGGACGAGATTGATGCGCTGATCCGGCGTCCATACGTCGCCGCGCTGATAGGACGGGTCGAGCGTGATCTCGCCTTCCACGATCCGGCGGGCGAGCCACTTCGCGGACTGGAAGGAGGGGGTCAGGCTGATGTGGTCGAGCGGCGCGGCTGTCTGGCGGGTCATACGTTCCTCGGCGAAGTCGTGTCCCCTTCGGGGGGCGGGGTGTGCAACGCGGACGTACGGGCCGCGTCCGGGCTCGATAGGCGGGGAGGCCGCACCGTAACGTGCGGAGGGCCGGGGAGGCGTAAGCCCTGGCCTGTATGAGTGGGCGGCGCAAGGCCCTGTCGAAGGGCGGGGTCAATGGTCCGCGCGCCCTGGGCCGGGTGCTTGCTCCAGGGCCCATCCCTCGGAGCCCGCAGGCGCTAATTTACGCCTACGGGTGCCGTCAGGTCAATTGTTACGCGTCATTCAAGCCCCGCCGAGGCGGCGTTCGTCGCCAATGACATGGAAGAATTGACACAATCAAGCAATGTGAGTAAATTAGGTCCTTAGTTGCTCTGCCTCCTCGCGACGGCGAATCCGCCGCTGACCCGACACGGCTCGCCGAGGCTTCGTCCAGCTGCTCCGAGCGCGGAGCACTCAGCAGGAGGTACTTCAATGGCTGCCCAGACCACTTCCCGCGAGACCGTCTACCTGCAGTGGGACCGTCACGGATTCATGACGTCGGTGGTCGAGTTCCCCGCCGGCCACGACTGCGAGCTGATCGAGAGGTGGCGTCGCCGCGTCACAGCAAACGGCGGCTGGCCGGTCGAAGCGGGGAGCCCTGCACCGCTCACGACAAGCGGCGGCTGAGCACGACATGTTCAGCCAGATGGCATCGCCTCGCAGTACGCCCTGATTCTTGGAGGAGCCCCATGAGTGACGCCACCCGCTGCGCCCACTGCCTCATGCCCGCTGAAGCGGACTCGGCCGGCATCGCGGCCGAGCACGACTTCCCCTACGCCGCGTACAACTACGGACTGTGCAAGGGATCGAACAAGCCCACCCTTGCAGCACCAGCCACTCCGCCCGCCGTCTGGGGGGACGACAGCCGCCGGTTCGTTGAGATCGGCGTGCTGCCCTCTCCGCTTCCGCGCGCCGAGAGGGCAGGGTGGACCATCACCGTCAGCGGAGTCCGCTTCACGCACTTCTGGCACTGCTGGAGCTGCCGCAAGCCGGTCCACGTCGCCACCGACGGCGGGGTCATCAGGGCGGGCTTCGACTCCAAGGGGCGCTTCTTCGAGACGTCCCGGCCCGGTCGCCGCGCCACCTACGTCGGACCGTGCCCGAATGGCTGCGGCACCCAGCTGAGCCTGGGCACCGGCAGGTCCGGCGGCGAGTCTCACCCGCTTCCCGTGGCCGAGGGGCGCACCGTCCTGAACCGCGAGTGGGAGATCCTGCGCCACGACCTCGGCGTACACACTCCCGAGATGACAAGAAGCGATCTGGCGCGGCTGCGTCCGACCACCGGGTGACTCCACCCGCGCCCGCCCCCGGCCCTGCCGCTGAGGTGGCCTCACGTGCCGGCTCCAGGCTGGCGCGCCGAGGGCGGGATACCTCTCCGAACTCGCCTTGTACCCAGTTCCCTGACGTCCCCTGGAGCCTTCATGCCGTTTCACCAGATCCACCCCTATCCGGCCTGCGACCCGGGGTTCCGCCTCGACATCGACGGCCGAGCCCGATTTCTTCATGCAGGCTTCACCGTCGACATCCAGGTGCGCCCGGCAACTCACGAGGACATGCCGCCGTCCGTCAGCGAGGTGCCCTCCTTCGCCGTCATGATGATCGGCACCATCACCATGGAGGGCGCCGTGCTGTGCGAGGTGTCCGAAGCTGCCAACGAGCGTGAGCCCGCCCGCATGCGCGAAGCCCTGGAGTCGGCTCTCTCCCGCGCGGTCGAGGAGGCTCGACGGGCGGTCGAGAAGATGGTGAAGCGTATCGAGCAGATCGACCGCGAGCAGCGTTCCGCCTCTGGGTGACAGCGCAGGCGCACGACTGTTCGACATGTAAAAATTGACAACAGCACACGTTCTGGGTAAATTAGTTTCTGTTGGTCGGCGCGCTGCGACCGTCCTCGCCGGAGTGCCCGCCCCCCCCGTAGGGGCCTCCACCACCTGGCGGACCCGGGCGGGGCGACGAGGCGCCCTCGGCGTAGCCGACCAGTCGCCCGGTGCACACCGGCCGAGTCCAGCCCGAGAGCCCCGGACTCCGTAGCTCCCCGAGCCCGACAAAGATCCAAGCCGCAGGTCCGAGCTTCCACAACATCCCGCCACTGCCCGAGGGGTTACAACCATGAGCCGACGAAAGACCAACGACCTCACGCTCCGGACGCCTCTTCCCCCCGTCCCGGGCGTCGGCGCCCTCGGCATCCGAGTCACGTACGCCACCAACGCCCCGGCGGGCTGGACGGTGGCACTGCTGCGGCTGCCCAACGACTACTACGTCGCCATCGGCCACAACCCGCGCGAGCAGTGGGCTGTGGCGTTGCATCACTACGTCGTCCAGGGCACCCGCGTCGTCGACCCCCGGCCGCTGCGCACCGATCCGTTCACGGGCACTTCTGCGACCTACGGCATCAAGTGGCCGTGGACGGACGGCTACGGAACCGCCTCCGTCCTGCGCGCTCTCGCCACCCTCGATCCCTACATTCAGAAGCCCGAAGCCTCCTGACCCCCACGGTGCCCGACCGTTCACCGAACCGGTGGACGGTCGTGTCCCGCTCCCCTCTCGTCCACGCTCCAAGGCCCGAAAGGCCTGGGGAGGCAGCGGCCCCTAGCACAGGGCCGTGTGCTGTTGCGCAGGTTCGAATCCTGCCGTGGGCGCTCACGCCCACGTTCCCGCCCCACCCTGGGGCCCTCACCAGGCCGACGCCGTCAGCCGGCAGAACCCGTGGCCCTTCAAACTTGCTCGTCCGAGGACGCGCTACAGGTCAGCCCATCAGACACACGGTCGCCCGCACAGCCAGACCGGGTGCGCCTCCCCGGCGCGACCAACGGCACCTGAAAGGCCCGCTCGCATGCAACCAGATGGACGGACTGTCCGAGACGAAGATCCGCGGCGGCGGACCGTTTGCAGGCTCTGCGGCAGCGGCCGCCTGATCCCGTATGACTACCGGCCGGAGCCCACTCGCCGTCAGGACTCCAGGCACTGCTTCGACGGACTGCGGAAAGCAGACCATCACTGCGTCACGACGTGCTTCAAGACCGGGCTGTTGTGTCTGAACTGCAGGCTGTTGAATGACGTTTCGTGAGTGCTCGGAGCCCACCCGGACCAAGGCAACACGAGCCCGCGCCGAGTCCAAGGAGAACTGCTCATGACGAGAACCGAGTACGGCATCGCCTCTGCGTCCCGCTCCGGCGACATTGAACCACTGGGCCGGCCGACTGGGCCCTGAAGCTGCCAAAGAGCGCCTCGCGGACAGCCGTGCCGCCTGGCCGGACGTGCATCTCGTCCAGTGCACCGGCGACACGTGGCAGACCGCCACCGAGGCAGAGGAGGACTGACCATGAGCGGCATCTACGACGATGGTGCAAGCTACGGCGCCGACCTGGGCGCCGATCTCGCGCAAGACCCCTCGGCCGACCCGATCTATGACGACGTCGACTGGTACGGGCCTCCCAGGGCAGCGCGGACGGCGACCGCTGCGACGGAACAACGGCCGCCCCTGCCCGCGCCGTGACCGCCCGCGGCCCCGCGCACCACAGTGACTGCGGGCCCGGGCCGGCGAGCGGCACGCCGATCCGCTGAACGCGCCGCGGGTCACCCCGCAGACCGCTGCCCGTCTCTGGCGAGCGGTGTGTGACCGCCACGGTCAGCGCTCCGAGCTGTGCATCCGAGCGGGCGGTAGGCGATACGGCACCGCGTTCCAGGCCGGCGAATCCCACCGCGTCGGAGATTCGGCAGGGGTTGGTCGTTTCACCGGCCAGGGAGGACTGGCCGCCGATGACCCGGCGCCTCCGCGCCCTGGGCGCCCAGAGGCTGGCGCACGAGGGCGTAGAGCGCGGCTTCCCTCGGCGCAGGGGCGACGGAGGCTGAATCATGCGGATGCTGGCGACCCGGTACACATGGACTTCTCGGACCCCGTGACAGGCTGGCGGTTGGTCAGTGAGGGGGCTGGGTCAGGTAGACGGTGTAGGTGCCGGGCCTGTCAGGTGAGGTGGCAGTCGCGGTCGCCCCGTGCGGATCGGTCTCGACGTGGCTGATCCATGCGAGCAGGCGGAGTTCGGCGTCGTCGGCGGTGGGGGCATCGAGGCTGTAGACGGTGGTGGCGGTCTGGTCCTCACCGATGGCCGTGTCGGAAACCTTCTCGACGTTCCATCCGTCGTCGGGAACGGCCGGAAGAGGACCCGCCGGGAAGGTCGTTCCCCTGCGCGGGTAGGGCCTGTACAGGACCGCCCACCACTCGTCCGTCTGGCGTGTGGTGACGAGACAGGTCTGTGCTTCGCGGTTGCGCCCGGAGTGCTCGAACTGCATCAGGACGTCCTGCAGAGTGGCTCTCAGCTCGTCGGCACGGGCGAGGTCGGCTGTCGGGCTGACGCTCCGGTTCAGCTCCGAACGAGCGGATTCGATGGCGCATGTCGTGGGGTCGGGCGCGGGGCGAGCGGTGGGTTCGCCATCGTGGCCGATGCCTGCGGTGGTGTCCCCGTCGGCGAGGGTGTCGTGGCGGCCGAGGATCTCGTCGGAGACCTGGTGGCGGATGTGCTGCTCAATGGCTGGCCAGTAGTGCGCGAGGAGAGCCGCAGCCTGGTCCTGGGAGAGCGCCGGCCCCGGGGCGCTATAGGTGAGCTGGGTGATGTGGCTGGGGATGCTATCGGCGTGCACGGAGTTCTCCTGGTGGTGAGTTGACGCGGATGTCGCCTCGGGAGCGCGGCAGGAAGGATGGTCGCAGCCAGCCGCACGGGCTGACGGGTCCGGCTACCAGCGGGGGCCGGTGAAGACGATGACGGGGGCCTCGTCGCGCGGAGGGCATTCGCCGTAGGGCTGCTGGCACAGTCCCCGGCAGTGGCGGCAGTCTCCCGAGGTATGCGTGCATGGAGTGCCGCACGGGTTGCCGGTGCGTGCGCGGACGAGTTCGACCTGGTCGGGCCAGATGCCGCCATCGACGCCGAGGAAGAACAGCAGGCCGTCCTTCTTGCATATGACGGGTAGAACCTCCCCCTGGTGCTGGGGGTGCAGGATGCGGACGGTGTCGCCGGCGTAGTAGCGCAAGGTGGTGCCCTCCGGGAGCTTGGTCGATGGGTGGTCGAGGCAGCCGTTGTGCGCCGCCGTGCTGGGCTGCCTGCGGCCGGTCTCGGTCAGATGAGACCGAGGGTGGGCCACATCATCAGTGTGCTGAGCTGGATGATGCCGTCGGGGTGGCGTTCCAGGAGGTGGGGCTCCTCGGCGAGGGCGCTGTCGTCGAGGCGGATGCCCAGGGCCATGCGGGGCAGGTCGTGCAGCGGGTGGTCGTCGATGTCGACGATGGTGGCGTACCAGTCCTTCCCGGTGAGGTAGACCCGGTCGCCGGGTTCGGCCTGGTCGACCAGCGCCTGGCGGAGGTGGTACTCGGCCTGCTGGTACGGCTTGAGGACCTGGTCGGCAGCGCGGAAGAGGAGCGCGTCCTCCTCGGTTGCGCCTTCGCTGTGCAGGGTGTTCTCCAGGTCGGCGAGCTCGTCGAGCTTGTCCAGGTAGCCGGGGAAGATCGGAGCCTGGCCGCCGATGGACAGCAGATCGACGTGTTCACCGGATATCGCCTCACCGCCCTTGATCGCGGGGAGGGCGGAGGTGAGGACGGCGGTGCGCTGGCCGTTGACGTCATAGACGCGTCGAACGACGGCCGGTCGGCCAAGGTGATCGGTGACGTCCTTGCCGAGCCATGTCGAGTCGGAGACGACGCGAGCAACGCGAACGAGTTCAGCGGCCATCTGAGAACCTCCCGCAGGGATAGGTGAACAAGCCCTAATTTACTCTCAGGGGCGTGATTAGTCAATTATTACCTGTCGTGTGTGCGCCGTCGCGACTCGCTGGGCGTCAGGTCTGGCGATGTGTGCCAGCGGGCGGTCAGGGGGTATCCGTGCCAGCGAGCGCGGATGATGCGGCATGGCGCGGAGGCTCGGGCCGTTCCTTGGCGACCCTGCCGGCCTGCACGGTCGGCCGCCGCTGGCCGATTCGTCCGCGCGGAGGTCTGGGGTGCGAGCGGCCCGCGGCGCAGGGGCCTCGAAGCGTCAACGACAACTCACAATTGACACAGGGGGCGGCTGTGGGGTATTCTTTAGGTGTTGGGAGAGAGCGATCGGCTCCCCAACGTCAGACGTTGGGGAGCGGCCGATCCACTCCGTCTGACCGATCCGTAGCTCAGGTTGGCGAGAGCGGCCCCCAAGCCGGGGGAGGGCCAGAGGTTCGATTCCTCTCGGATCACGACGTGTTGGTGCAGCAACTCCCAGAGGCGACGTCCTCGATTGGTGTACCAGCACACAGAACGGACCTGCCCGGCTGATCCCCGGTGCGGGTTGAAGGAGGGGGGACGCTTCCTCTGGATCGGTAGCTCAATTGGCAGAGCAACCCTGCGGGGTTGGATACGGGTTCGAGTCCCGTCCGGTCACGACGTGCCAGCGATGCGGTGAAGTCTCCCCAGGCCAATCCGACCCGCAGGCACTCGTCGCCCGCAGCTCCTGGGGAGGAGCAGCGGGCGGCCCCGCCCCGGCCGGGGAAGGCGACGAGCAAGCCCTTCGGGCCCCATCCGACCCGATCCCCGGCCGGGGCGGGAACCCAGGCCCGACCGAGCAGCCCCGCCCAACTCGCGAGCGCGGTGGGCCCCCGGGCAGTACCCAAGCTTCTGTCGTCCAACGGAGAGGACACCGGACTACGGATCCGGAGATTGGGGTTCGAATCCCCCCAGGAGCACCGCCACCCACCACACCCACCAGCACGGCCGCGGGCCGCCGTGTAGGGAAGACCAGGGCCTCCGACGCAGCTCACCACGTTCCGGAGGACCGACAGCAGGACCGGCCTACTGACGCGCCGCCCGGCGGTGCCCAGAGGCGATGGCCCCAACGCGGGCACGATCGCCAAAAGTTGCTGGCCCCGACGGCCTTACTCCTCCGGGGCCAGCAGCCTCCTTGACATCCGACAGCGGAGAGAATTCATGGCCCACCTGTCCACCTTGCCCATGACCGGCATGGAAGTACCCCACACCCGCTACAGGCTGACCGGTCTTCAGCAGACCGAACTGCGTTGCGGGGTCGCGTTCAGCGTGAACGTGAGGGAGGGCCGAGCCCTCTTGGGTGTCATCGAGAATCACGGCAATGGCGGGGACACCTGGTTCAACGCGGTCAGCTTCGACATCCGGCAGGCCATGAGGGACTTCGTCGCCTCCTGCCGCTGGAAGGGCAAGCCTGTCAGCGAGGAGGAGGTGTACGAGCACCTGATCGACGAGTACGACCTGGCGCGGGCGGCCAAGCGCTGCGCCCGCACGCGCAAGAGCCTGCTGCGGGGGCGGGACGCTGAGGGGTACATGGTGCACAGCGTCGAGGCGGACGTTCCCTCGGTCTGGCTCGCCCGGGGCGACTACCCCTACATGAACCAGCTCGCCCGCGAACTCCGCGAGGAACAGCCCCATCCCGCCTCTTGGCAGGTATGGGATGGCGAAGCGTGGAAGGACCTCCAGCTCCCCAGCCGCTGAACTCCAGCAACACCCCGACCGGTCTGCGGCCCCTCCCTGACCACCGCTCGTCCGCTCCGTACGGCGACGATCCTTCGCCGCCGCATGCACGTACCCATGCCCTGTGCCGACTCCTCCCGACGGCCACCTGATCACCCACTACCTGAGGAGCGCACAGGTGGCCCCCTATCGCTGTCGACCGAATCCCATGCTTGCCGCCCCCATCGTCACTCTGCCCGCCCCCATCGCCCGCCACCTGTGCGCCGATCTCCTGAGCCGGCCCGAACCGCTCGGTCAGCGCCTGGCAGCCCTCCTCGCCGACCAGATCTTCCCCGGCGATACCCGGCACACCGTGACGCTGCCGCCGCAGGCCCTGGAGGTCCTGCTCAGCGTCCTGCTGGAGATCTCCATCGACTTCGCCGATGACCTCTCGGCCGAAGCCTGTGGTTTCACCGAAGCCGACATTCACGAGGTCATCGACCTCCACCTCCACCACTACGGCCCCTGCTGGGACTGGTGACCGCTGGCTCACCGGCGTGGAGCCACACCTGCCCCGCCCGCCGCCCCGGACCGTGCTGCGGGCCCACATGTTCGGCCCGTCGACAGACTCACTGCGAGGAGATCCGTATTGCATCGTGTGATCGACCGACAGCGTCAGCAGAAGCCCCTGCCCGAGTTCAGGAAGTTCCGCCCCCACCCGGCGGGAGACCGTCAGCAGCGAACGACCGTCCGGGACCTTTTCGGTGTCGACGGCTGGTTCTTCGACCAGGACGCCGACACGATCTCCCGCCCGTGGGCCTTCGCAGTGCTTCACCTTCCCGGAACGTGCACGCCTTCAGGGCAGGGGTGGGCGGTGCGGGAGGTTGAGGGTGACCGCCGCCAGTACGGGCCTCTCGCGTATACCCGCCGCGACGCGGTGCAGGGAGCGCGACAGTACGGCCCTCTCACGACCAGCCGCCGGACTGCAACACCGGGAGCAACCACCGGCCACCTCGTGCGGAAGCCCACTGCGCTCGTTCGTGCCGAGATCCGGGGGCAGAGGTACTGCACGTTCGCTGTGCCTGTGCTCTGCCCGAAACCTCTGTGAAGGCCGAGTTCACCGACCTCGCCAGCGCCGCCACCTGGCTCGACGAAACCCCCTGGGCCCGGTGGCGCTTCTGCCCGAGCACACCGAGACGCATCACCTGGACCTGGAGCAACAGCGACCACCCCCGGAGCGGGACTATCTGGGGCACCTGCCGCCACCACACCGGTTGGGCCGCCATGGAGGTCATCGACGACCTCGGCGGATACCCGAGACTGTTCCTTCGAGATCTCACCCCCGACGCGATCCGTTGAATGCTCGGGGACGTCTCTCCGGCCACCGCCGCGCCAGGTGACTCGGCCATGACGTCCCGCACGGAGTGCGACCTAAACGTCCGTGGCCGCTTCGTGCTCCTCGAAAGGCACCAGCCGTTCTAGGAGATCCCGCGGACGCTCGTCCGACGACCGCAGAGGTGAAACGCGTACTGAAACGCACCTCGCCAAAGAGTGAAACGCGACTCCCCGTTTCAGCGCTGACCTGCGAGAAAACGTCCGAGAGGACGCCTTCACCTTGTGAAACGCCCACGACCATTGATGCCCCGCAGCGTCACCGAAGCGTTGATGCCGCGCCCGGTGGATTGCCGGAGTCCCGCGCGGATCTAGCTGTGTGCGGGGGCTTGCGGACTGGGTGGTTGGGTTCCAGGTACGGCAGCCGCCGCGGTCGTGCGCGTGCATGGGCCGGGCGGCCCGCCCGGCCACGTGCGAGGAGCGCGGGCGGGCTCCGGTCCGGATTCTTCCCTAGCCCACCGCGGCATCCGGTACCGACAGGCCGAGTAGTTTGACCGGCCTATCGATCCGCTCGCGGCGTGCCCTTGTGGGCTGCGGGTGTGCAACTGAGTGGGGCCTTCGGAGGGCGTGCGCGGGTGAGTCGTGTCCGGCCGAGCTGTTGAGCCCGCCGCGGTTGGGGTGGGGTTCGGTGCCCTCCGGCAAGAGGATCCTGCGCCGAACCCCGCCCTGATGGAGCCCGCCAGAGCGACAGGGGTCAACCGTTGTGCCGTCGGTGCCGGGTCGCTTCGCAGCGTACGGCGGGCGTTGTGGCCGGCGCCAGCGTGCGGCCGGTACTGGGACGCTTGTGCATCAACTCTCGCGTCCGGCAGGGCTCGCTGCTGGGGGGATGTGTTCGAAGGTGGTGCGTCGGGTGTGGGGGTTGAGTACGGCGACGCGGAGCGGGGCCGTGGCGGTGGTGCGGATGCGGGCGAGCCAGGTGTGGTCGGGGACCAGGATGTCGAGGTTCTCCGGCCAGTGGGTGAGCGCGTGCGGGTCGGGGCAGACGACGGCGGCCAGGGTGAATCCCTTGTCGCTTGCCCGGGTCCGGGCGTGGACCGAAAGTCCGTTGCCGTAGCGGGAGCTCTGCTCTCCGTAGACGATCGCTTTGCCGGAGGCGGTGCGGACGAGCTGGGTGAAGGTGTCCCAGGCTGTGGGGTCGAAGCCGGTGTGCTGGAAGAATCCTGCCAGGCGCTGGAGTTCGGCCTGCCGTTCTTCGTGCTCGGCCTGACGGTCCAGGGCCCGCTGCTCGGCGCCCCGGCGGCGCCGGCCGGCGGCCGCGATCTGGTCGCGGCGGCGCTGCGCTGCGGCCTCCTGGCGGGCGGCTTCGGCTTCGGCTTCCATCCGGGCACGCTCCAGGGCCCGTTGTTCGTAGGCGGGCGCCGTCCACCACACCGTCCCGTTCGCCGCCGTGTGGACGCGTACCTTCCCCTGGAGGATCCATGTGAGGGCGTCCCCGAGCGGGCAGGTGATGTGCTCCCACGTGGCTTTCGCCTTCAGGGTGCGGGGTGCCCAGGTGTAGCGGGCCAGCCCGTGCCGCACCGTCCAGGCCTTCTCTCCTCCGGCGGGGGCGCTGGCTCTGAGCGTGGGTACGGCGCGCACCCAGGGGCGGTCCTGCAGGCTGACCCAGCACACCGCGACCCCGTCGCGCGCGTAGCGGTCGGTGCGCATCCGGGCCTCGGTCGGTGTCATCGGAGAGAGCTGCGCCTCCAGCGCCATGAAGGGCCGACCCTGGTCGTCGAAGACCAGGACGTCGGCCCGCCAGTCTCCTGCTTCACTGGTGACTTCTAGCTCGGCCCGCCATCCGGCCGCCCGGGCGGCCATGGCCAGCTCCAGCTTTAGGTAGTGGTGCTCCGGGGACTCATTAGCCAGTTCGCAGTCCGGCGGCCGTACCTGGTGGTAGAAGTGGTGCACTCCGTGCTGGGAGGCCCGGGCGAAGACCCTCCCGCCGCACTCCGGACACACCAGCCGGAGCCCCTTGACCCGGTGGACTTCCACCCAGGTGCGCCCACACCCCAGATCGTCCAGGGACACGTCCATGCGGCCCCAGACCGGATGCACAGCGGTGTAACCCATCAGCCCTCCAGACCCCGTCCGCATTTCAGTGTCGCCGCCCCAAGGCGGACCCGGGGCCGAACGCGGAAGACCAACTGGTCCTGTGACGTGCCGCCGCGTCGTCCCGCCCTGCCCGCCGCCCGCCGCCGTCCGCCGTGTCCCCGCCACCGCCGTCCGCCCCGCCGCCCGCGCCGGACCCGGCGGGCCTTCGCGTCCTGGCGGTGGCAGTTTGGTGGTGGACGGCGGGGCTGGGCGCCGGCCTGCCGACCGGCGCGCTCGCCGCCGCCGGTGACTTCGCCGGTACCGCCCTCGACGACACGGTGTGGCTGCCGTTGGCCCGCCGCAGCGCCGCCCACACCCCGGCCCGGGCCTGCGCTGTCAACACCGCACTCGACGCGCCGCCGCCCATCCACGCGACAACGACGCGCTGCTCCTGGCCGCGCACCTGCTCACCCGGTCCGCCCTCGCCCCCTGGCACGACATCGAGGTCCGCGTCCATGCCCGGACCTGCTCCTGGCCGCCGAGGCACAACCCGCCGTCGAGCGCCCGGCAGCCACCGAGCGGCTGCGCCGAGCGCTGGTCGAGGCCGGGTGGGCTGCGCCCGTGCCCGGGCGACGTCGTCGACCAGCTGACCTCACCGGCCCCCTGGGGGTGGGCGGCAGGCACCCGGCGCAGGACCGCCTCGGTGAACATGGCCGGGCTCGCAAGGCCGAAGCCAGGCAGCCGGCCGGAGCGCACCGTGCGACGGGGTGCGCCGCTGTGGGGCCGGATCTGCAGGGCGGCGTGACGCGGCCCTGGCCGCAGCGCAGCCTGGCCCGCCTCTGCCTCGCGGTTGCCCCGGGCGGGGAAGAATGGCGTCTGACACCTCAACCGGATCTGAAGCGGCAGCGAGCGGGTGCCCGCGCCTTCGGCTCCGCTGCGCACCGGGAGACCTGCATGGGCCGCTGCATCCTCAAGGCGACACGGGACGATGACCTCTACCTGGAGTGGTCCTCGATCGTGGACGCCTGCACCTTGGTCGGTACCCGCGCCGAGGTCCTCGCCTCGGGTCGCCATCGGGAGGACGCTCTTGACCGTGCGGACCGGACGGGCACCTCCGACCGCGTGGCGCTCCTGGGCTGCTGGGACGACAACCACCTCGGCGTCGGGACGACCGAACACCGGCAGCAGGAGGGCCCTCTCCTTCTCGATCGCGCCGATCTTGCGGCGTTCGCCCGGCATCTCGCCGACGGCGACTCCCGGCAGGCGGAGATGCTGCTGATGCCTGATCCCGAGCGCTGGGACGAGGCAGGCTGACACCGCCCCGGCGTCCGCCCGCCCGCTGCTCCGCCGCCCGGAGTCGTCGGCGCCCGGCCAACCGGCCGCCGCCCCGGCCGGAGCGCGCCGGGCAGCTGGGTGCGTCTCCTCGAGCCGGACCCGCAGGGCGGCGGGGTGCAGCCCGGCTCGGGCGGCGGGCCCGACCCTCTGTCGCTCAGCCGACGGGCACCCCGAGCCTCCAGCTGTTCGCTGGTGGGCGAGGAACGGACCGGGGGCGGTGCCCCCGAGGGCCTATGACTCCGCTGCGTCCCGTTGTGCCCGCTTGTCCCGGAGCCACGTGCGGGGGCTGACCCCTGCCGGTCGTTCGCTCTCCCACTGCACCTCGTCCGCGGCCTGTTGGGCCTGGGCGGCCGCGTGTTCGGTGGCGAGGCGGGCGTGGGTGAGGGCCTTGGCGACGGTCGACAGGACGGCGGCGGCGAACCTGGGGTCGGCCCGGTCGGCGACCGCCACGGCGAACGCGGTGGGGAAGACCATGTCCGGCCGGGGATTGGTCATTTCCCAGACGACGTGCCCGATGCCGTCCACGGTGTTGGTCTGGGTGACGAGGAGGGTGGCGTGGGCGCGGATCTGCCGGTACAGGGCGGTGCTGTCGGGGTGGTCGCGGTCGAGGTGGTCCTCGTGGCCGACGGTCACGTGAACCTCGTACCCGGCCCAGCTGAACCGGGCGGTGCCCGGTGGGGTGAGCCGTACGTCGGCCAACGCGGCGCCGAACGCGAGCGGTTCGCTCTGCCGCAGGCCGGGGTGTGCCGCGGCGAGCGCGGCCACGGTCTCATCGAGAGCGCTGGACGGGCTGGACAGGCTGGACGGGGCGGTGTCTTCGGGCACGGCGGGCCCTTTCTGCAGTGAGGGGACGACGGATGCGCACAGGGCCGCGACCGGTGGTCGGTGCGGTTCGCTGGTGACGCCGTCCCCGCGCACGCGGGGCAGAAGGGCCGGGGTTGCCCGGTCGGCACCAGGATGCCAGGTGACCGCCGGTCGCGAGGCCTCTTTCGTGCACATGCCGGCCCGGCACCCCCGGGGCTCGGACGGGTCCGCCCGCGTGCTCCAGCCCGCGGCGTAACGTCCCCCGTCCGGTACGGCTGGCAAGGTGAACCCCTTGGCGCTTGCCCGGTCCCGGGCGTGGACCGGAAGGCCGTTGCCGTAGCGGGGGCTCTGCACTCCGTAGACGATCGCGTTGCCGGAGGCGGTGCGAACGAGCTGGGTGAAGGTGTCCCAGGCTGTGGGGTCGAAGCCGGTGTGCTGGAAGAATCCCGCCAGGCGCTTGAGTTCGGCCTGCCGTTCCTCACCCTCGGCCTGCTGGTCCAGGGCCCGCTGGTCGGCGCCCCGGCGGCACCGACCAGCGGCCGCTCCAAGGCCTGATCGATGCGCTGGAGCCCTACGCAGCCGAGCGCACGCAGTCTCGGTCGGAAGACCGTCCGAACGAGCTGCCGGAGCGGGCGGTGCGCGTGGAAAAGGAACAGCAGTGAGCGCCCGGCCTGGCAGACCCGCCGGATCGTCGTCCGGGAACGGTTGCGGCGTTCGGCCGCCGTTCGGTGAACAACGGCGAATTCGGGGGCGTCATACGGACGGGCAGCGGGTGAGCCACTGGCGGACCTCGTGTGCTGTGCCGCTGATCGCGTTGCGGCCGGTCTCGGTCACCCGGTAGCCCACGCGGGCGACGCACGTCTGGAAGACGTCGCCGTCCGTGTTCCGGCGGGCGATGAAGAACTCCCACGCCCGGGGGCTGACGCGGGCCGCGAAGCCCCCCTGCGCTTCGGTCTGTGTGATCAGGGTGGCGATGGTCCGGGGGACCGGTCCGGCCTCGGGCTGAAGGGCCGGGATGGGGGCGGGCGCGGCGAGTTGAACTTGGCGGCGCTTGACCGGGGTGTCCGTCCAGGTGTTGTGGCCGTCGCTGTCGAGGAGGGACAGGAGCAGGCTGTCGTGGGCGGGCCGCCAGCCGGTGGCGAAGCCTTCCCGGCCGTCGAGAGGGCCGCCTACGATCCGGACGTGCGACCGGTTAGATGCTGCGTGCGTGGCCTGAGTGATGTTCATGACGCCTCCGTACTCCGGCGGGCGCCCCTCGGAACCCGATGCGACTAATTTACTCCCCACGTGTGCGCCAGTCAAATTTGAGTTGTCAAAACTCGGCGGGGAGGCCGGGATTCCGATGACGGCTGAGCTCTGGGGGCCTGGAAGCCCTACTGCCCGGGATGAGCCGCCCACCGCCGCTCGCCCAGCCTTGGGGAGGGGCTGTTGGGCCTCGGCGCCGACGGCCGGCCCGTGCTGGACGAGCACAGCCGACCTTCCGGCCCGGTCTACGGACCCGACGCCGTCGAGGCGAGACGTTCACCCGCCGCCGAACGTGGGTGCGCGGCACCTGGATCAACGAGCACCTTCCGCCGCGCCCCGGCCAGCCGGCCGTCTACGCGCTCGACCCGCGCCTTGCCCGCACCGCGCTGGAACCGGGCTGACGCCCCGCACCCGGCCGGTCACCCGGTTGAGGCGATTGCGGGAGAATACCCGCCATGCCTCTCCACTACGAAGTCCCCGAGCCGTTGAGGGTCCCGGATGCCGAGTTCGACGAGAACCACATCGCTGTCCTCCTCGTGGTCGGAAACCGCTACGGCGGACAGTGGAAGGTCGACGTGCTGTCCCAACGGGAGCGACCTGGCGAAGTTGCTGTGCTGGGCACCATCGAGGCCTTCCACGACCATCAGCGCGACGACCTCACTGACAGCCCTCGGTATCCTCAACTTGGCCTCGACACCGCTCTCATCTGGCTTCTTGCCGAGGCCAAGGAGAAGGGCTGGCGGCTCCTCAGCTGGGAGAATGTGAGCGACCAGGTCCCCGAGGATGCCCGGAAGTTCACGATCGGCGCCCGGGTCGCGCTCGGCGGTGACCAGTTCGTTCCGGCTCCCGCAGTGGTGTACGCAGACGAGGCCCTCGGCATCAGCATGAGCTGAGCCGGCCTGCGCAGCCCCCACAGCGCCTCGGGCTACCCGCTCCCGGGCGATCGCGCTGCGGGCATCCGCTGGCGCCGACGTTGCCCCAGGCCGCGGGAGAGTCTTCTGCTCCTCCAGCGCGGTGCCGTCTGCACATCACGGGCCCGTACGGGAAACCGCGCCCGAGCCGGACGCGTTGGGTCTGGGGCGGCGGGCCTCGGCTGAGCCTGCCCGCGGGGCAGCCGTGAGACAGAACCCGAACGTGCAGCGCGGCTCGTCTGCTCCCCCATAGTCCCGGACCGGCGTTGAGCCGGCCGGGGCTTGCTGGTTCAGTCGGCGAGTTTCGGGGTGGTTCGGGTCAGTTGCGGTCCGCGGCGTAGACGGCCGGCTGGCCGGGGCGCGGCGGAAGGTGTCCGTTGGTCCAGGTTCCCGTCACCCGGGTGCGGCGGCGGGTGAACGTGACGGCATCGGGGCCGGAGGGCCGCCGTGTTCGTCGAGGAGGTGGACGCGGGTGTTGCGGGTGTAGTGGGCGCGGCGCCTCTCGCGGTACTGCGCGGGCGCCCTGCCCGACGGGTTCGGCGTGCTCGGCGATCCGCTTTCGCGGTGAGCTCGGCGACGGGGTCTGGGAGCTGTGCGGCGGTGGCGGGGTTCTGCGCCCTCCGGCAAGAGGACCACGCGCCGAACCCCGCCACCGCACTCCCAGTGGAGCCCGTCATAGCCGTCAGGGGGACGAAGCGTCCTGCCGCCAGTGAGGGGGCTCCCACAGCGTAGGGCGGGTGACTCGGAGACACCACCGCGCGGGCGAAACTGGGACGCATGCGCATCAACTCCCGCGCTCTGCCCGGGGCGGGGGTCATGGTGTCGGCGGGGAGTCTGGGCGGTAGCGGGCCGCGGTGATCGCGAGTTCGGTGTCTGTGCGGGTGATGAGGGCGAGGGCGGCTGTGGTCCGGGGTGCCTGTTCGTGGAGGGCGGCCCATACCCGGATGTGTGCCGTCAGCCGCGGGTCCTTCAGTGACGTGTCCGGCTCCGACAGGGACAGCTCGTACACGGAGGCGGGGTCGGCGAAGTTCGTCAGGTGCCACAGCTGTTCGGCGGTCATGGGCTCGTCCTGGCGGGCGGTTTCGAGCGCGGCCGCGACGGCCGGGGGGTGTTCGCCGTCGGGGTCGTCCAGGACGGTTTTCACCACGAGGTGGAGGTCATGGGGATCGATGAGTACCGCTTCGCCGAAGTCGAGACCGAGCACAAGGACCACTTTCTCGGGCGATCGTGAGGATGGTGCGGGGCTGGAGCCGGAGCGGCGAGTGCCGCAGTCCGTCCCTGCGCTGAGAACGAGGCTCGGCGGCAGTCGTTACGGAGCCGAGCGCCGCAGAGCGGGTCGGTTGCAGGTCACGTGCACGGACGGGCTACCGGATTGTTCGGTTCGAGTCCGGGCGGGCGCGGGTCCGCGGGCTCTACGGGGCACCGGTGGACACCGAGAGGCCGCCCGCCGAGGGGTAACTGCTCCCGCTCGGCCTGCCGGTGGTCGACGAGGTCCTGGCTGCCGCGCTCCCGGGCTGGAGTGGCCGGTCAGGTTGCGGAATGGTGACTGCGCGGTGCGGTGGAGCGCTTGTTCTCAGAGGCTGGGCCAGTGCCGCTCGACTGTCGGGGCGCCCCGGCAGCGGGGGCCCGGCCGTCGGGGTGCCGGCTGTTCGCGCGCGGGATGGGTTGGTCAGGGCAGCAGCATGAGGAAGGACAGCGTGGCGGCGGGTACGGCGATGACCAGGCCCGTGATCATGGGTGCGGCGGATCGGTTGGTCCAGCCGTGGAGCGCGATGAAGGCGCCGAGGAGGAAGGCGACCAGCCCGGAGTACGCGATCACGTCGGTCGGGGCCATGAGATTGGTCCTCTCAGAGGCTTCGGGTGGGCTTCGTCCACCCGGGGATGTGGCCGTTCGGCCCGCGGCGCTGGATACCGGTCTGCCGCCCGGCGCGCTCGCTGCTGCTCCCGGCCGGCACGCCGGTAGGGCTGCTGCTGGCGGAGATGTCCGGTGGTGTTCGGTGAACACTACCGAACACCGCCGAACACTGTTGAACAACGCCGCCCCGCCGCTGTTCGCCGGCCTGCGCCGCCGTCATGCTGCGCCCCGCCCCACGGGGCCCGGCCCCGGTGCGTCCGTACGATGGCCGACCCCGGGGTGGCGGGGCGCGGTCCTCTCAGGGGCCGGGTCGGTGCGGTTGGGTGGCGGGGGCGGATGTCCGCTGCCGGTGGCGGGGGCCGATGCCGGGCCATGCGGGGAGGCCGGGCGCGGGCAGCGGTGGCCGGCCGGCCTGTTCGGCGTTGTCGGCCAGCAGTCGGGCGAAGTTCGCCCGGTGTTCCTCGTTGCCGTGGTGGCCGCGTTCGACGTCGGCGAGGACCTGCCGGAGCGGGTGGGTGCGTACCTCGATCCGGCCGCGGTGGGTGGTGTGCTGGTGGTGGGTGAGGATCTCGACCCAGGACCAGGCGTCCAGGCCGCGCGCGAGCGCCAGGCGGTCGATGCGGTCGGCCAGGGGCCCGCTGCGGTCGGTCCAGGACGCGTACAGGCGTACCCTGCCGTCGGGTTGGGGGATGTCGGTGCGCACCAGGGTCTCGGGCCCGGCCGCGGCGAGCGCGTCGGCCACGACGGCTTGTTCGACCGGGCCGCGCCCCTCGGCGGGGGCGGGGGCGGGGTCGGTCGCGGGTGGGGCCGTGTGGACCGGCACGGGCAACTCCAGCAGGCAGCGGCGAGAAGGGGGTTGAGGACTCCGCCTCCTCAACGCTGAGCCGGCTGGACGGTTACGGTCCCGGGCCCGCCGGGCTCCGCGCTGGGCGGGGGTCATGCGGCGGTAGTGGGGCTCGAACAGGCCGGTGGTGGAGGACGATCTGGTGGGCGTGGGGCGGGATCGCCCGCTACAGGATCGGGATCCACCGCCGCCTCGGCGACTCCGGCACCGCCCTCGCCCGCCCGGCTGCCCACCGCCGAGCGCCGCGCCCGCACCGGCACCGTCCGCTCCCTGCTCGGCGCCGGCGGCGCGGCCGGGCCCTCGCCGGGTTGCGCCTGGACGGGCTCGCCGCCGCGCGGGGGGCCGCCGGCCCTCCGTCCGCTCGGTGGTTGCACCGCGCGCTGGGCTGTGCCCCGGAGGGCCGCGTGCTGGCCGCACCTCACGGCGCGCACTGTGGTGTCCCTCGTGTGACCTGCGCGGGAAGCCGTGAGCCCCGGGTGTTCGGTGGTGTTCGGTGAACTCCGCCGAACACGGTTGAACACCCCCGCCGAGTTGCTGTCCACCCCGCCGCGTCGCTGTCCGCCGTTGTCCGCCCCGGTCCGCCCGGTCCGCCCGGTCCGCTCCGGGCTCGGCGTGGTGCCGGCCGCCGTGACCCGCGTCGCCCGTCGCGCTGTGTCCGGTCGACGTCCGCCGTCGGCGTCTGACGGCCGGTTTCGTGGGGCCGGGTGCCGGTGGGGTGTTGCGGGTCCGGCATCACGGCCCGCGGGCCGGGGGTGTTGGCCGTTCGCGGGGTGGGTTGGTGGCCGGCGGCGGATACTGCGGGTCGGTGGCGAGGTGGGCGGGGGGAGTGGTGGGCGTGGAGATCGGGCATCCGGCGCTGGCGGGTGAGGTGTGGCCGGTGATCGGTGTGCGGGTAGGGCGCGAGGCCGGCCGGGGGCTGTGGGCGGCGTCGTGGCGGCCGGGGCCGTTTGTGGTGTTGGAGGACGTCGTGCTGCCGTGTACGTGGCCGGAGCTGGAGGGGATCGCCCGGATCGCTGTGGGCGCGTCCCGGGCCCGGGTGTACGTACGTGAACTCGACGCCGCCGGTTCGTTTCTGGTGCTGTGTCTGCGGGGAGCGCCGGGTGCTCTGCGGGTCGAGGGTCCGCTGTCCCCGGTGGCCGAGCTGCTGGCCGGCCGGGCCCGGGCCGCGGCCCTGCATGTCGCCGCGGTGCACCGCGCGGCCGGCCGTACCGGGCAGGCGCAGGTGTGGCGGGGGAGGGCCCGGCAGATCCTGAAGGCCCGCCGTTCCGCCCGCCGGGGCCGGAGCGTCCGTACGGCCTCGGCGGGGCTGCCCTCCCTGGGCCACCGCCGCTGACCCGCCGTTCTGCCCGCCGGGGCCGGAGCGTGCGTACGGCCTCGGCGGGGCTGCCCTCCCTGGGCCACCGCCGCTGACGCCGCTCCCGCTCCCGCTCCCGGCCCGGTCGCCGGCCGGGCGGCGGAGAGCCCGTCGTGCCGTCCTCGCGCGTCTGGGCGGTGGTTGAGCCCGGGGGGTACGGGGTGGGGGGGGCTGGGCTCGCTTCGCGCGTGCGGCGGCGTACGAAGGTGCGGCTCGTGGGGGGCGGCAGCGGTCCCGGGGGCGGGTGGTGCGGGCGGTGACGGGACGACAGGGAAGCGTGGCCGGTGCCGGTGGGGGGTGCCGCCGTGAGGCCGTGGCCGGCCGCACGGCTGGGATGCCTCCTCCCCGTCGGGGCGGACGCGCGGCGCCGCGGTCCTGCACGTGCTGTGGCCGGGGTCGGCGTCAGGGGTCCGTCGGGGGCGGTCGTGCGGGTGGGCGGGGCGACGCGCCGATGGCCGCGGGGAATGTTGTGAACGTAGGACCCGGTGGTGCGCGCGCTCCTGGATACGTACAGACAGAGCCACGCCGGAACTGTGTCTGACCTGGTGTTTCGCAGGTTCCGATACCGGTTGGGCGATCGGATGTACCGGTCGGTGGACCGCATCATGCCGTTTCGCGGAGCGGTTCATTCAGACTCCCCGGTCCGGATATCCCGGTCGCGGGAACGGCATGCATGTACTGGAAGTACATGTCCAGTCAGTTCACGGATCCGGCACGGGATATCGTGACGCCTGTACTCATAGGACATGTCGAGGGATTCGGAGACTCCCGATGCCGCGCTCCGCGCACCAACGGCACGACGGCCGCGGCGAGCCGCAGACCCGTTTCGGCTACATCGGCCCCTACAGCACCATCGACAACGTCCGCCTCGAAGCCCTCGCCGCCGTGCCCAGGAAGCAGGGCGGCCTGACCGACCGGGAGTTCCGGATCCTGCAGTGGTTCGTAGCCGCGGCTCCCGGATTCGACCAGCCCGTCATGAAGACCACCGCCTACATCGCCCGGCGTAACGGGATGACGGGCGACGCCCTGGGCCGGATCATCCGCACCCTCGTCAAACGCCGGCTGCTGTTCTTCGCTGACGAGTTCGGCCGCCAGAAGTTCTACAAGGTGACCCCCTACCTCGCCAGCCAGGGGACCTCCGCCGAGCAGCGCGAAGCCATCCGGGCCTACAACCCGCCCGATATTCCAGGTCTTGCCCACGGACCCGCAAGGGGGAACCAGTCGTGATGACCGCCAACGACTCGCAGGCGCTGGCGCGACAGATCCTGCGCCGCTCGCAAGCCCTGACCCCGAACCAGCGCCTCGTGCTGCAGCTGTACGCGCTCATGCCGAAGGAGCCGAGCGGCGCGGTCCGTGTGACGGCTCGCAAGCTGGCGGAGGACGAGCTGGGCTGGACACCGAGCCTGTTCTCCCGCGTCCGCGGCCAGCTCGTCGAGGAGGGCTGGCTGGAGTTCGTCGACAAGCTCTCCAACTCGCCCATCTACCGCCTCGGTGAACGCGCGACCGGCCAGCGCACCGTCATCCAGCTCCACTCCCGCACCGCCTGAGGCACCCCGGCGCCCGCACCTTCGGGCGCCGGGGTGCCTCAGGGGGAGGGGCCCCGGGGGCCGGGCTGCTGTCCGGCCGCGCCGGGTGCAGGTGCGGCGGGTGTGGACCCGGCAGGTCCTGAAGGCGCCGAGGCTGGAGCGCACGCACCGCCGCCGTGGCCGGGCTGCCGCCGCCGGTCTCGCCCGGCCGCCGGTGGGGCCCGGTCCGGTTGCCGTCCTGGTCCCGGGCGGTCACGGCCCGGGTGCCGCCCGGAACCGGACGGAGAGCAGCCCTTCCAGCCCGCCGTGGGGGCCCGCGGCCGCGGGGCCGGGGCCGGTGTGCTGCTCGGCGTCGTCGCCGAGCTCGTCGAGCAAGGCCTCGGCGTCCGTGACCCAGTACCGGAAGGCGGCTTCCTCCTCGTCGCGCCGCTGCTGCTCGTACCAGTCGAGTTCCGGCTCGGCGAGCCAGGGCCGGGCGGCTTCGTCCCGCTGGCGCCGCTCCTCGGCATGCTCGACGACGGCACACGGGTAGAAGGGCGGCGGCGGGGGGCCGTTGAGGACGCGCCGGTGTCCGGCCAGGAGCGCGGCGGTCGCCTCGTCGCCGACCTGGCAGGCGGCGGCGAACGCGGTGAGCTGGACGGCGGTGGGGAACTGCTTACCGGCCAGGAGGCGGGAGAGGGTGCTGGCGGAGAGCCCGGGCCCGGCGAGGCGGGCCAGGGTGCGCAGCGTGGTGTCGGGGGCGGTGTCGCGGATCCGGTTCATGGCGTTGGCGAGACCGGCCCGGGTGGTGAAGCGCCCCGGGACGTGCGGGGCGGGCCGCGCGCGCGGAGGGTTCACGGCGCGGTCCGCCGCCGCCCAGAGCCGGCGGGCGGTCGCTTCGTCGGCCCCGGTGGCGCGCGCGAAGGCCACCGTCGTACGCAGGGTGGGCAGGCGTCCGTCGAGGGCCTGGCGCAGGGTGCAGGCGCTCACCACGTACCGGGTGCCGGCCGCGCTCGCCCGCTCGGCGAGGTACGGATACGTCGCCCGCCGGCCCTCGGCGGCCGCCGTCACGGCGGCGGCGGTCTTGCGCCCGCGCAGCCAGCCGCGCAGGACGGCGAGTTCGGCCGGCTCCGGCTCCGGCTCGTCCCGGCGCGCGGTCCGGGTCACGGGCGGGGGCCGGCGAGCGCGGTGAGCAGGCGCAGGGCGTAGCCGGGCAGGAGCAGCAGCCCCGCGGCCACGGCGAGGGCGGCCAGCACGGCGGGGACCGGGCGCTGAAGGACGGCGAGGACGGTCACCGAGGCGATGGCGGAGATGACCGTGGTGGCCTCGGCCGCGCCCAGGCGGCCGGACGAGGCGCCCACGGCCACAGCGGTCGGAGCGGCCGGTCCGGTGGCGGGCGGGAGCGGGAGGGGCGGGTCGGCGGGCATGCGGGTTCCTCCGTACGGGCGTTGGGACATTCCGGCGAGCCCGGGGCGGTGTCCCCGGCTGCGCCCGCCGATCGTGGCAGCGCACGGCCCCTCGGCGCGACCCGCCGACCACACCGGCCCGGACCGGCGTACCTTCCCGACCGCCCACATCACCCCAGTTCAGAGGGGAGAAACGAGAGGATGCCGTTGCGTCCCGCCCGGCGGTCCGGGGACAGGTCTTCAGCCGGTCACGCCCGACTCAATGGTCCGCTGCCGGCCCTCCTCCGCTACGCCCGCGGACTTCACCGTCGACCACCGACCGCCCTTCACCGGCTCCCGGGGCAGCCGGGCATCACCGGTCCCGTCGTGGCTTCCAGCCGGGAGTACGACGGGGCCGGCCACACCGGGCCGTGCTGATCACCGGCTTGGCCCTGATGGGCGGCCCCGTTACCTGGTGGGCCGTGCCGGCCTGAACCGTCGGCAATCCCGCCGCGCCTCCACGGCAGTTGGAGGTGATCCGCCCTGCACACGCCGTGCGACCGCACCGAGGTCCCGCTGCCGCCGGCCGGGCAGGATCAGGTGCTGGCCTTTGCCGACGCCCAGCTGTGCGCTGACGGTACCGCCGCTCGCCCCGGCAGCGCGGACACGCTGGCTCGACGCGCAACTGCTGCTTGTACCAAGTGGGTTCGAGCCTGTTTCGGCCCGATACCGGTCTGCCGCACGGGTGAGTAGCCATGTGCCCCGTGGAGAGTGGCCGAGTCCGGCATAGTAGTGACGGATCCCTGGCGCTCACCGGGGTTGTGGTGGAGGTGAGCGCGGATCTCTGCCCGCGTCAGCGGGGGTGACAAGCACGGGCTTCCGTATCGGGCGGAGGACCTGTCACGCCTGCTGTAAGGGGATTTCCATGTCCGAGAAGAAGTTGACGGTGCAGCCGGTCACCGACGAATTGGAGCTGTACTGCTGGGTGGAAGAAGAGTCCGAAGCGCGAGCTGCGTTCCTCACCCTGAACCTGGAAGAGGGTGTCCTCACAGCGTGCCATGACGACTCGCCCGATGGCCGGAGCGTGGAGGCGAAGGCTTTCCATCGCATCGTGCGGTCGTGGGAGGTTCCGTTGCTGAGTATGCAAGCGGCCAACGAACTGCTGCTGGAGGTTGCTCCCCTCGCCCAGCGTGTTCTCGACGGCGCGGACATCATCTGGGACGGCCACAACATGGTCGGCCAGCTGACGACCGAGGATGCCGTCCGGGCAGATGCCGAGCTCGGGGCATGCTGCTCCGAGTCATGCTTCGGGCCCGAGGACCTGCTGTCGGTCTGGGACGTCTACGAGATGGGTGACACCTGGACGGCCGAGGAAGCCGGGGTCACCGCCAGCACTACGGACCAGGAGCTGGCAGAAATCAGAGTCCGGCTGCTGGAGAGGTGGCGAGCTGAGGTAGGCGAGCCGAACCCTGTTCTCCACGGGTTGTGGGGGTATCTGGAGAACCTACGCGACGAGTTGTCCGGGTTGTCCCAGGAGTGAGGCCGTCCTCGCGGTGCCTCTGGGCAGCAGCCCTGGGGTACCGGCGACTCGCAGCCTACCTATTCCGGCCGGGCTGCCGACCGCTGCGCGGAGCGGCGTCTCCGGGGCCCGGGAGCGGCGCCACGCCGGCCGGGCGTCGCCGCTCCCCGTGGGCCCGACCAGGGCCGGGGGTGCGGTCGCGGCACCGGGCGGGAGGGCCCGTGGGGTGCCGGGGGTTGTCGGGTTCTGCTCCGGGCGCGGGGGCCGGGGTTCTACGGTGCAGCGGTGGGTATCGAGATGCCGCCGGTCGGCGGGGACGCGGGGCGTGGGGCGGAGTTGTCCGGGGTAGTGCCGGCGGAGGTGGACGAGGTCCTGGCCGGTGCGCTGGCGGCGCAGGGTGATGCGGGCGTGCGGGCGTTGGGGCTGCTGCTCGATGCGCGGCGCGCGTTGACGGGGGCGGGGTTCGCGCGGCCGGCGGAGGTGGCCGCGGCGTGTGTGCGGTCCGCGGCGGACGCGCTGCTCGGTCTGCCCGGGGCCCCGCGGTCGGTGGGCCTGCAGGCCGCGGCGCAGGACCTGGTGGCGGCGCTGGACGCCGTCGGGACGCCGCCTGCCGCGGGTTCCGGCTCGATCGGGGAGACGGCCGAGGGGGCCGCCGTCCAGCAGACGCCGTCCGGCGGTGCCGTTGCCGCCGGTGACGGCTCCGGTGATCCCCTGGGCGTGCCGGGCGGGGCGGGGGCGCGGTGGGAGCGGGTGATGTGGGCGGCGGAGGTGGTGCGCGGCGAGCTGGAGCGCCCGGGCGGCTACCACCGGGGCCGGGCCCGCGGCGTCATCGAGCGGCTGACGGGCGTGACGCTGGGCGCGGCCCAGGAGCAGGCGCTGGACGTGTGGGGAGTCGTCTACGGGCTGGCGTCGGGCATCCTGCACGGCCGTAGCGCCGGCCCCGACGATGCCCGCCTCCTGTACACCGAACTCCTGCACGCGGCCCGGGAACTGCTGGTGCCGCTGGCCGAGCGCGCGGCCCGGGTCCTTGAGCTCACCGCGCTGAAGGACCCGGGCGCGGCTGAGGCTGCCGAGCTCGCCCGCTGGGCGGACCCGCGCGCCGAGGCGTACTTCTTCCGTTCCGGCCCGGCACCGGTGTGGTGGGGCGTCCTGGCCGAGCACGCCCCGCACCTGCTGCTGCCGGACGGGTCGGCCGGCGGGCGGTGGCCGGCCGCCCCGTTCCTCGACGACGTCGCCGGCACCGACCCGGACGGCGTCCGGGCGTGGCTGACGGCACCGGACGGCCAGGACCCGGCGCTCAGCCGGGCGCAGCAGGTGGCGGCGGCCGGCCGCCCGGCTCTGGATGCGCTGCTGGGCCTCGCGCTGCGCCACGGCGACGTCGTCGGCGCCGCCCTGGTGCGCGCCGTCCTGGCCGACACCGCGGGGTTGCGCGACGGCGGGGGCCCGGCGGCGGGGGCGACGCTGTGCCTGGCGGCCCGCTGGGCCCGTACGGTCCCGCGGGCGGAACGGACACGGGATTGGATCATCGCGGCCGAGGGGCTGCTGGCCGGTGCGGTCGAGGACGAGCACGCCGGCCACCTGAGCCTGCACGCTGTCGCCGAGCGGGTGGCCGCCGCCGAGGAGGCGGCCGAGGATCTGGCGGCGGCCGGGGATCCGGCCGCCGCCCAAGCGGCGATGGCGGCCGCGCTGGCGGCCGAGGAGGAGATGCGGGAGCGGGTCGCCGAGCAGACGGCTGCACGGCTGCCCGGCCACGACGCCGCGGAACTGCTGCGCGAGGTCGCGCTGACGGCCTACCCGTCCGGCCCCAGCGGCCCCGCGCACGGGGACGTCGCGATGATCCGGGCGGTGCTGGCCGGCCTGCTCGCCCGCGACGTCGCGCTGCTGCCCGCCGCCGCCCGGCCGCTGGTGTTCCGCGGCGACCTCGACGGGGTGCACGCGGGCGACACGGCCGCGTACGGCGGCCCCCGGCTGGCGCGCACCGTCCTGGACCTGGCTGAGGCCGACGCGGACGCCGGCATCGCCCTGGGGGTGCGCACGCGCGCGTTGCGCCGGGTGGCCGCCGTCGACGCCCCGCTGCACGACCGCCTGATGGCCGCTCACCTCGCCGCCCGGCCGCCCGCACCTGCGCCCGCCGGGCAGACCCCGGTGCCCGCCGAGGTGGTGAACGAGTGGTGGGAGCGGGCCATCGAGCTCACGGAGCGTCTGGTGGCCGCACGGCCCGCCCCGGAGCCGGCCCGCCTCGTCGACCTCGTGTTCAGCACAAGCCCGCCGAAGCGCGCCGGGGAGTTGGAGACGCGGGTGCGCACCGCGCTCGGCTGGCCTCCTGCGCCCGCCGAGCTGGAGCAGGTCCTTCCCGCCGGTGCCGGCCAGGTGGACGGCACCAAGGAGCCGCTCGCCTCGTGGTTGCGGGTGTGGGACTGGTCGCCGCTGCTGCCCGCGCGTGTGCTGGCCGGCTGGGAGCCGGTGCTGGAGCGGGTGCGCCCGTTGAAGCCTGCCGGCCCTGCGGATCCGCGCACCGTCCCCGCGCCGGTGCCGGTCACGGCGACCACCGCCCTGACCGCCGAAGATCTGGCCGAGGCGGCCGAAGCCCGCGGGCCGGCGGCGGCCGCCGCCGCGCTGGCCGCGGCACCGGACGCAGGCGACGACGGCTACGCGATGGTCCTGCACCACCTCGTCGCCGACGCCCCGGCCGCCTGGACTGCCGACGTGCCCGCGATCCTGAACGCCCTCAAGACACCGGAGCTCGGCGCGTTCTACCTCGCCGCGGCCGCCGGCCACGCCGACCGCCCCCGGCGCCTTCCCCGGCAAGACGCTCACCGGCGCCGTCACCGCGGCGCTCGACCTGCGCCGCGCCCTCGACGCCCCCGGCTGCCACAGCCGCCCAGAAGACGGCCGCGGACCCGGGGCACCGGGCTGGACTTCGCCGACCAGGCCCTGGCCGACCCTGCTGACCGCCATGTGGCGCACCGAACGCCGTCCTGGACCCGGGCCAGGAGAAGGACGTCCTGGCCCACCTGCACGCCTGACCGCCGAGCTCACCGATCCCGCCGCCGACGCAGAGGAGGCCGGAGACGGTCCCGTTCCCGCCGGCGGCTCGCCGCGGCCGTCGGTCCGGCCCCGGGGGCTCCCGCGGACCGCTCCCCGCGTCCGGGAGTCCCGGGGGTCCGGTACTGCTGGGTCGGACCCGCGGGTCCGGGCGCTGGGGTGCCTGCTCGAGTACGCCCCTCCACCAGGCGCGCGCCCGATGGACAGATGCCGGCCGAGGTGCTCCAGGCGGTGGCCGGTGCGATCCCCGCGGCCGCCGCCCAGGACGCGGTGGCCGACGCGATCGGCGTACGGCTGCCCGCCCTGCACGACTACGCCCCGGACTTCACCGCCGTCCACCGCACCGCCCTGGTACCGGATCCCCGCGCAGGGGCCCTCGCCGGCCGGGTCGTGGCTGCGCTGCGGGACCGCCCAGCCCCGCCGCTGCTCGCGGCCCTGGACCGCGCCGACCTGATCGGCGCGCTGCGCGGCGCCGGCGGACTGGCGCGCGACGCCGCGGGCCACACCGCGGCCGCGCTGCTGACCGATCCATCCCTCCTGGGTCGAACCGCCGCCTGGTGGACGCAGTTGGTCGACGCCGACGGTGACGAGAATCGGCGGCCGCGGTCTCAGTCCTGCTGGAGGCGATCGCCCTCCGTGTGCCGCGGACCGGCGCCGCGCGCCCGCTCCCGCCGGCCGAGCAGGCGCGGACGCGGGCTGCTGTGGACCTGTGGCGTGCCGCGCTGGCCGCCGGCCTGCCCGCCGGCGCGCTGGCCGGGACGGGCGCGGTTTCGCCGAGACGGCCGTCGACGAGCCGGTGTGGCTGGAGCTGACGCGTACCAGCGCCGAGCACCCCGGCCCTGAGCCACGCCGACCTCGTCGCCGAACGCGCCGCCGCCCACCCCGGCAGCCAGGACGCCCTGCTGCTCGCCGAACTGCTGGTCACCCACGCACCCGGGACGTGGACCGACACCGCCGTACGCGGGCACGCCCGTACCCTGCTGGACGCGACGACCGCTCTGCCCGCTCCGAACGCCCCCGGCGTGGCAGGGGTTTGAGGAGGGCGCTGGTCAACGCCGGCGACGTCGCCGCCGCCCGCCATCAGTAGCCGTCCCGCCCGGACACCGAGGAGAGGGAGAGAAGGGAGCCGCATGCTGGGCGCCGCGTCCACGTCACCGGGCCGGCCCGGCTCAAGCTCGGGGCCGAGCTGAAGAAGGCGTACACCGCGGGGGCCTCGGTCCGTACCCTCGCGCACAGTTGCGGGCGCAGTTACGGATTCGTCCACCGCCTGCTCACCGAGGCCGGCACCACCCTGCGCACCCGCGGCGGGGACACCGCCGCCACGCCGCACGCTGACGGCAGGACGACAAGACGGCAGGACGGCAAGGGACGGCCGCGGACCGGCCGGTTCTCGCCCACGCTGCGCCCGGTGGCCTCTACGGTGCACCGGTGAGCACCATGATGCCGCCGCCCGGCGGCGAAACTGCCCGACATACAGCTGCCGGTGGTCGACGAGGTCCTGGCCGCCGCCCTGATGGCGCAGGGCGCTGCCGGCGTGCGGGCGCTGGGTCTGCTGCGGGACGCCCGCCGGGTCCTGGCCGGTACCGGGCTGGAGCGGCGGCGGAGGTCGCGGAGTCGTGCCTGCGCGGTGCGGCGGACGCCCTGCTGAGCCTGCCGGGCGCCCCGGACGCGGTGGGCCTGAAGTCCGCGGCGAAGGACCTGCTCGCCGCAGTGGACACTCTTCCCGGCCCGTCCGCCGCCGCGCCGCCCGCAGGCCGCGCTCGGCCGGGTACGCCGGGCGGCGGGGTGCTGCGCGGGCAGCTGACGCGCCCGGGGGGCTTCCACGGGCGAGGGCGGCGGGGATCGCCGAGCGGCTGATGGGCGTGGCGCTCGGCGCCTACCACGAGCAGGCTCTTGTCGGGTGGGGCGAGGTGTACGGGAGGACGTCGGGCACGCTGCACGGCGGCGAGGCCGATCGGGCCGGCGCGGCTTCTGTCTACCGGGAGGTGCTGCTGCTGGCGCGGGAGTTGCTGGTGCCGCTGCACGGCCGCGCCGCCCGCGTCCTGGAGTTGGCCGCCCTGAGGGAGCGGGCGGGGCGGAGGCGCGAGAGCTGGCCGGCTGGGCGGACCCGCGCGCCACCGCGTTCTTCTTCGGCTCCGCCCCGGCCGCGGCCTGGCTGGGGCCCTTGAGGAGCACGCGCCGCACCTGCTGCTCACCGACGAGAGGGCCGGTACCTGGCCGGCGGCCCCGTTCCTGGAGCACTGGCCGCCACCGCCCCCAAGGCCGCCGGGCTGTGGCTGGCCGACCACGCCGCCGAGCTCGCCCGGCCGGGCCCGCGTTCTCGGCGCGCTGCTGCGCCGGCCGACGCCGGCGCCCTCCGCCCGGCCGGGGTGCGCGGCTGCTCCCGCACGTGCTGTCTTCGGCCGGCGGAGGGGCCGGCCGAGCACGCGGACGTGCCGCGCCGGCTCGTGGCCGGCTGGGCGGGCACCTCCCGGTGCCCGCACGGGACGGGGACTGGGTCCTGGTCGCCGAGGAGCTGCTGAAGGACGCCGTCGACCTCGGGCACGCCGGCTGGCGGGCCTGGCGGGACGAGCGCTGGCGCGCGCACGCCGAGCGCCGTCCGCTGCCCGAGCTGACCGACGTCCTGGAGCGCCAGTGGGCGGCCCGCCTGCCCGAGCACGACATCACGGGCCTGCTGCGGGAGCTGGTGGTGAGCGTCCACCCCGACGCCGGCGACGGTGGCGGCTCGTTCCGGTGGGCCCGGGCGGTCCGCGGCGCGCTGGCGGGCCTGCTGTGCCGCGACATCGAAGCGTCCGGCCGGCGGCCCTGGTCGGAGTTCGTCGACCTGGACGAGGTCCGCGTCCTGGACGCCACGCTCTTTTTGGGCCCGGTCCTGGACATGGGCCCGCTGCTGGCCCGCGCGGTTCTCGACCTCGCCGCGGCGGACGCCGCGGCCGGCCTGCCGCTGGCCGACCGTCTGCGGGCGTGGCCGAGGATCGCGGCTGCGGACACAGGAGTGCACGACCGGGTGCTCGCCGCCCACCTGGCCGCCCACCCGCCGCACCCCGGCGCCGGGGACGAAGAGGCGGGGCAGTGGTGGGACCTGGCGGTCGAGGCCACGGTCCGGCTGCTGGCCGGCCACCCGACGCCGGAAGGCGCCCGCCTGGTCGACCTCGTGCTCACCACCTGCCCGCCCGAGCGCACCGCCGACCTTCACCGGCGGGCCCGTCAGGCGCTCTGCGCGCCCGCGGCCGCCGAGGTGGAGCGCGTACGGCCCGCCGGCGCCGAGCGGGCCGGGGCCTGGTCACCGGTCCTGCCCGCGCCCCTGCTGGCCGGCCTCGACCCGTCGCACCGGGCCCGGCCGGACGGGCCGCCCGACCCGCGCAGTGCCGCCCGCCCCCTCTCGCGTCATCGCACCGCCCTCGAACTGGAGGACCTGCGGGAACTGGCCGCCGCGGGCGGCACGCTCGCGGCCGCGGCCGCCCTGGCCGGCGCCCCGGACGCGGGCGCCGCCGGCTACGCGATCGTGCTGCAGCGCCTGGTGGCCGCCGATCCGGCCGCCTGGACCGCCGACGTCCCCGCCCTGCTCACCGCCCTCGTCCTGCCGGAGCTCGGCGCGTTCTACCTCGCCGCCGCCGCGACCGCCGTCCGCCGTCCCGGGGCCTTCCCCGCCGGCCCGGCCGAAGCCGTGCTCGCCGCTCTCACGCTCAGCCGAACCCTGCCCGCCCCCGCCGACCCGCACATCCCCGACGCGGGCGAGCACGCCGGCCGGGCGTGGTCCGGCCTGCTGGCCTTCGTGTGGCGCACCGGGGACGGCCTCGGCGGTCACCTCCCGGCCGCCCTGGACCGGCTGCATGCCCTCGTCGAGCCGCTCACCCGGCCCGCCGCCCCGCCCCCGGCCCCGTCGGTGTCTGCCGGCGGCCCGGCAACGCCCGCCGCCGGCCGCACGGCCGGAGAGGAACAGCAACTGCCCGCAGGCCTGCCGGAGTCCCACCCGGCGGTGCGTGCGCTGGACTGCCTCCTGGACTACGCCGCCGCCCAGGCACCCCGGGACGGCCAGATGCCCGGCGACGTCCTGGACCTGGTCGCCGCCGTCCTTCAGGCCCGCGGCGGCGACGAGCCGGTCGCCGGCGTGCTCGGCAAGCACCTGCCTCTCCTCCACCGCCGCGCCACCGCCTTCACCGCCGCCCACCCCGACCTGTATGCGCTCGTCCCCGGCCGGCCCTCCCCGGCCGCCGCGTGGCTGCACGCCCGCCGCGGCCCCGGCCTCGATCCGCTGCTGCTCGCTGCCCTGGGCCGCCGCCAGCTCCTGGCCGCCCTGCGCGGAGAACCCGCCGGGACGCTCGCCTTCCGCGTGGTGCACGCGCTCCTGACCGGCCATGACAGCCTGCTCGGCGACCCCACGGCCGCCTGGCGGGAGTTGGCCACCGGTCCGGACGGCGCCGAGGCCGCCTCCGGCTTCCTCGGGTACCTCGCCCTGTTCACCTCCCTGCGCCCGCTCGACCGGACCTCGGTGGACACCGAGCAGATCTGGTGGACCGCCGCTCTGGAGGCCGGCCTGCCGCCCGGGGCGCTCGCGGGCGCCGGCGACTTCGCCGCGTCGCTGCCGGACGAGGTCTGGCTGCCCCTGGCCCGGCGCAGCGCCGCCCACACCCCGGCCCAGACGGACGCCGGCCGAATCGCCGAACGCGCCGCCGCGCACCCCCGTGAGCCCGACGCCCTCCTCCTGGCCGTGCACCTGCTCACCCGCCCCGCCCCGGATGGCGCGCAGGACAGCGACGTCCGCCATCACGCCCGCGCCCTGCTGCAGGCCGCCGAGGCATTGCCGGCGCCCGACCGCCCGGCCGAGGCCGCGCAGCTGCGCCGTGCCCTGGTCGAAGCCGGCGAGGTGGACCTCGCTCACGCTCCGGCAACGACGAACTGACCGGCCGGGCCCGCCCGCCGGCCGTCCTCCGGTCTCCGCTCGCCCGGCCACGGTGTGCCTGGCCGGTGCCGAAGGACCACGTGTTGGAGTTGCCGGTGTCGCTGCCCGTCCGCGCCGCACGCGTCCTGCAACTGGCCGGCTGGGTGAAGGCGCTGAGCGAGCACACCGAGCACCTGCTGCTCGCCGACGAGGTGACCGGCATGTGGTCGACCGCCCCGTGCCCTCGAGCACCTGGCCGCCGCCCCGGACACCGCCCGCCCGGGCCGGCCGCCCGCGCCCGGACAAGCAGTCGCCGGGGGTCTGGACACGCTGCGCCTGGCGCTGGCCGGCGCCCTGCCCCGCCGGTGTTGTCCGCCCGCTGTTCCGTACGTCCGTGACGATCCGGCCCGGGGGTGCCGCGCCGGTCTCGCCGAGGACCTGCCGGCCACCGGGTCCTGCTCGCCCTCAACCGCCCGCCGCCCGCCCGTCGGCCCGTGTCCACAGGCCGCTGGCCAGAGGCTGCACCGCATGACGATCTCTTCGAATGCTTCCGTTGTCACCGCGCCGGAGAGCGGCCCGGTGGCGCACCGTGCCGCTTGGCTCTGCCCCGGCTGCTACTCCAACGTGCCTGCCGACCGTGTGCCCAAGGACTCGTGCGTGGGCCGCTGCGCGTTGGTACACGAGGACAGCGACGCCTGCCGCAACTGCCGGGAGTGGCTGTGCGTCGGGTGCGGCAAGCATCCCGTGGACGTGTGTGCTGACGCTCTGCCCGATGTGCTGCGACGACTGAGCCGGTGAACGGTTCGACGTGGCCGGCGGACGGGCTCCGGGAGCGCCTGGCCGTGCTGCGGGGGTGGGCGCGAGGGGTGAGACCGGCCCGTGGTGCCCCGGCAGCCGTGCCGGAGCAGGAGACGACGCCCGCCTCCGCGCCCGGTCCGGCGCCTTCCGCTGCTGCGTCCCCTGCCGGTGACGGACCTGGTGGGCGGCGTGGTACCGGGAGCCCGGGAGCGCCGCCGGCACCGGTATCGCGCGGCGCCCGGATCGTGCCGGTGCCGGTGGTGCCGCGCGCCCGGTGGGAGGCCCGCCGTACTCCGCCGCTCCTGTACGCGCGGATGTCCCATAGCCAGCGGGCCGCCTACCGCGACCGTCACCCGCAGTGCCGGCTGTGCCGGTGCCGCCCGACGGCCGCCGTCGACCACGACGCGGTCACGGGGCACGTGCGCGGCGCGGTGTGCCGCAGCTGCAACAGCTGGCTGGGGTCGATGGAGGCGGCGCTGCGCGTCCCCGCGCGCGCCATGCAGCAGCAGGCGGCCTCCTGCACTGGAGGTTCGAGGCCGACGGCACGGACGCGCTGGCCCACTACGCGGGCGAGTTGTCGTATCTGGGGCTGACCGTCAAGGAGTTCGCCGGCGGACTGCTCGCGGTGCGCCGGCTGCTGGCGGTGCCGTGTGTGTACTGGACGACCAGGCCGCAGGGCCTGCCCGTGAGACCGGGTGGACGAAGACCGGGCCCCTGGCGGACGCCGAGGAGGCCGAGCGGCACCATCGCCGTCTGCGAAGCGCTTGCGGAGTCGCCGTTGTCGTCACCGCGTTCGAGCCGGACGACGGCGTGAACAGCCCTTCTCCCCGCGGTCTGGTCAAGTCCTTCACCGGCAGCAGCCCCAGCACCACTACGGCAGCCGGCGCACCGGCCTGGACCGCAGCGGCCCGCCCGGCGGCGGCCAGCAGGGCCGGGCGGGCCCGGGCAGCCAGGCCGGGAATGACCGACGAGCCCGTGTGCCCGCCCGCTCCCGCGCTGTCGCCGAACCTCGGCCGTACCGCGACGGTCCCCGGCGCCCGGTCGCGGTACGAAGCAGCTGCGCCCGGCGCTGGTCGAGGGGACCGCCCGGGGGCGCTCGACCGGCTGACTGGTCCGGGCCCCGGGCCGGCCGGGTCGGGAATGATCGGGGGATGAGCGATGACCACCTCTCTGCCGAGCCGGCTCCCGCCCCGGCGCCGCGCCCCGATGCCCGTTCCGATGGCCGGGACGAGCTGCGCGCCTGGCGGCGCCGCGGCGGCTCTTCGTGGACGAGCCCGTGTTCACCGCCGAGGGGCTGCCGGGACGTTCCGGCTGCAGTTGTTCACCGCGCCCGGGGTACGCCCGGTCGCGGTGGCGACCCAGATCGCCGGCGAGGAGGGGATGGGGCTGATGAACGGAGTCGAGCGGTACGCGGGCGCGGTGTGGGAGCGGCACTGCCGGGCACGAGGTCCCGCCGGTGTGGGTGGAGCGGCAGCTGTGGCCGGAAGGATCACGGCAGGAGGCCCCTTT
>NZ_CP117711.1 GCF_028622875.1 Streptomyces sp. MMBL 11-1
GCCCGGTTGCGCAGTCCCAGCAGGGTGTCGGGGGCGGCGGCGACGGCGGCGCGCAGCTGGGGGACGGTGAACGCGGGGGCCGGGCCCCGGCCGCGGACCTCGCCGGTCTTCTCCAGCTCCTTCACCTTGGCCTTGAGTACCCGGCGGGCGCGGGCGGCCACGGTCTTGGCGAGCAGCAGGCCGTGCTCGGCCCGGCCGGTGACGACGACACCGGACAGGCGGCGGTCGATGGTGGAGGGCGCGGTGTAGGTGCCCTCCTTCCATCCGGGCTGCCACCACAGCCACTCGACGAACGCGGTCAGCGATCCGGGCGTGATGGCGGTGACGGGGAGTTCGAGCAGCGCGCAGAACTGGGTCCACTGCTTCCAGTCGGCGGCGTAGCCGTCGACCGTGTTCGTCGGCCGCGTGTTCTGCTCGTGCTTCTTGGAGCGGTCCTCCAGCTCCTGGAGCTTGGCGAGGACGTCGGGGGTGAACTCGGCGGGAGTCCCGCCGGCCGCGCCGGGCAGGATGAGCGAGGGCGTCACGATGGGTCGAACGTCCGTACTCGTCTCGGTCTGCTCCATGATGGCCCGTCACGCACCTTTGTTCGTAGCATTGTTTGTAGCTTCTTTAGCCCGCATATGTGAGGTTATCCCGGATTGACAGCTGGCGCGGATTCGACGGCCTCCACGGCAGGGGCGGTTCATCCGTGTCCCGGCGGGGGAGGGTGCAAGGCGCTGTCGGATGGACCGGCGGCGGAGGGGTGAGGATGACGCAGAAGAGCGTGTGGGGCGACTACGCGGAGACCAGGGCGGACTCGGCGGCCGGCCGGGAGGGTGAGGAGAAGCAGACCGACGCGATCGGCGAGGGCCTGGCGGCCGTCGCGTACGCGCTGCTGGACGTCGCCGCGGCGATCCGGGAGAACACCGAAGCACGCGAGCAGTAGGGGAGGGGCCCGGCGGCGGCAGCATCGGCCGGACACAGGGCGCACCGCCGGGCCGCCCCAGTCTCCCTCACGTCCGTCTCGGCGGGGTGTCCGCTTCGGGTGTGACGGTCCGGCTCATGAACTGGCACAAGGGCCACCTGCCCCGTCGCTCGATCGGCTCGTACCTCACCGCCCGGCCCTGGCTGGAGTTGTACGCCTGGCTGCTGGCCGGGCTCCTCCTGGACCTCCTCGTCGGCTGCGGCGGGGACGGCCTCGACCCCGGCTCCGCCTGGGACATGGGTCTCGGGCTGCTCGCGCTCGCGGCTGTGCGCACCGGCCTGGTGCGCGGGCTCGTCCTGCTCACCGGCCGGGACCGGTGAGGGCTCTCCTCGCGCGCGTACGCGTGCGCGCATAAAGGGGGGTCCAGAAAGTCCAGAAACTCGGCGTCCCCCAGGTCCGGCCGGGCTGCGTGCGCGACAATCGCGGCGTGCAGACGACGACGTTCCCCTCGGTCCGCGCGCTCGACCAGCTCCTCGACGACCTGGGCGCCGGCGCGGCCCGGCGGCGTCAGCTGCACATGGTCCGCGGGGAGCTGGACCGGGCACTGGAGCGCGGCGCGCTGCCGATCGGTGCCCGACGCAGCCTGCAGCGGCTCCTGGAGGAAGAGGCGCTCGGCCCGTACGTACGGCTCGGGGAGTCCGGGGCGCTGCGGCACCGGAGAGTCGAGGGGAAGTTCCCTCCCACCTCGGAGGCGACCAACAAGGCCCGCCGCGAGTGCATCAACCTGCTGCGCGAGGCGCTGGGGATGTCGGCCCTGCGCCTGGGCGGCGGGGAGATCCCGCTGCAGCCCGCACCGGAGGCGGCCACCCTCTCCGCCCTGGCCCGCCAGCTCGACCAGTACCTCACCGGTCCCATGTCCCCGGCGCAGACCCGGCTGACGGCCGTGCTCGCGCTGGAGCTGGACACCGCGGCGCGCAGCGGGGAACTGGTCGAGCTGCGCACCACGGACCTGGGCGAGAACAACGCCGCGGTGTACGTCGAGCGGCGCCCCCAGGGCGGCGGCACGGTCGAGGGGGAGTGGGTCGAGACCTCGGCGCTGACCCGGGCCGCGCTGGACCGCTGGCTGGACGTGCGCAAAGACTTCCTGCAGCGGGCCCACGGCACCTCGAAGCTGTGGGTGTCGCTCTGGATGAACCACGACGGCGTCCTCGACGACGACGGACACACGACGATCCGCCCGCCCGGGATGCCACTGGAGGAGAACGGCCTCGTCACCTCCTACCGGGTCGGCCGGCTGCGGTACGACGGGCTGCGCCAGCTGCTGCCCCTCAAGCTGGAGGCCCTGCGGCGCGCGGTTGACGCCGAACGCCGGCGCACCGCCCCGTAGCCCTTCTCCTTGTTGCTGCCTGACCTGGCCTTTTGCCGTGCGGCGGCGGGGGCGCCCCCCGAGGGCTTGTTATCAGCAGCAGCGAGGCGCTTGCGGTCTCATTAAACGACGTCGTTTACTGGATTCATGACACGTAAAAGGATCACATTGCAGCTCTCGGTACAGCAGGCGGGCCGTCTACGGGCGCAGATAAGGCGTCACCGAAAAGACGAAACTCAGTTCGTGAACGACCTGGTGGAAGAGCGGGCGGCGGCACTCACGGAGCCGGTAGACACCCCGCCGTGGGAGCGGGCCGTCGCGCGGCTACGTCGGCAGGCGCGCATCGAGGCGGCGGAGGTGCGGCCGGTGCGCTGGCCCGCCCTGGACGTGCTGATGGAACGGGCGCTCAAGGAGCGGCTGCAGCTGCCGGACCTGGCCGGGCCGTGGCTGCCGCTGACGGCGGGGGAGCGTACCCGGCTGTCCCTGTCGGGACGGTGGCCGGCCTGCCTGTCAGGGCTCGAACACGGCACGGCGGAGCGCGCGTTCACGCTCGACGAGAAGGTGGTGCTGCAGCTGCGCACGGCGGCCTGGCGCGTCTCGGAACCAGTGCTGAAAGAGCTGGAGGAGAAGAACCTGATCGGGCCCCAGGCGGACCTGGGCGAACAGGCCCGGGAAGAGCGCGACCGCCTGGCGGCGCAGCTGTACCCGTCCAGCCGGATCGCCCGGGAAGCAGTCGAGGACCACTGGCCGGACCCCGAAGACGACCAGGTCGCGGACGTGGGCGCCGTCGGAAATATGTAACGACGTCGTTTACTGGAATCCGGCTTCGCGCGCGCAATAAATAGGGGCCGATTTCGGCCGCTCATTGGCATCAACGGGAATGTTTGGAAAGGCGGTGGATTGGGTTTATGACTGCTACGGTTTCAATTCCCTGGATTCTCTCGGAGGTATGAGTGAGCACCACTACGGCGACGGAGGCGGAGATCCCGGCCAGCCGGGCGGAGGCGGACCCGGCCCGGGTCGCCAAGGGCAAGCCGCTGGTCCACACCGCCGGCGTCCCCGTCTACGGCTGGGGGCAGGCACCGCCGTACCTGCGGACCAAGACCCAACTCGCGGCGGACCGGCTGAACACGACGGAGGAGCAGGAGAAGGCTCCGCTGGCGTACATCCGCACCCGCGACTACGGCGACGTGCCGCTCCACGACCCGGCGGCGGCGGTGAAGATGAAGCCCCTGCCCTCCTCGACCAAGGCCAAGATGGCGGCGCGGCGCACATGCCCGGAGTGCGGCAAGGTCCACAAGGTGGTCCTGCGCGGGCCGTGCTCGCCGTGCAGGGAGCGGGCGGAGAAGGAGCGGCAGCGGCTGCTCGCGCGGACGTGCGCGGGCTGCAGCACGGTCCGGGAGCGCCCCTACCCCAAGGGGCACCGCCGTTGCCAGACCTGCCGACAGGAGCAGCTGCAGGCGAAACGGGAGCGGGTCGAGACGTGGCTGGTCGAGGTGACCGTGTGCGTCGGCGATGACTGCACCACGCGGCTGGGCTCCAAGACGCGGGCGCGGGCCTGGCTCAAGGAACGGGCCTGGTTGCTGAACCCGGAGCGCACGGGTCTGCCGGATTCGTCGTGGTGGCCGGACTGGTCGCGCCGGTGTCCGCCGTGCGCCACGGCGTACGAGCAGGAGCAGGAGCGCCGTCGTGCTGAGTATCAGGAGCGGTACGAACGGCAGGAGCGGGAGCGTACGGAGCGGGAGCGGCAGGCGGCTGCGGCTCGCGTGCGGTGGGCTGCGGAGGCGCTCGTCGACCCGGACGTGGTGGTCCTCGACACGGAGACGACCGGCCTGGGCGACGATGCCCGAATCGTCGAGCTGGCCGTGCTGTCCTCGTCGGGGGAAGTCCTGCTCGACACCCTGGTCGACCCGGGCCAGCCCATCCCGGCCGGGGCGACGGACATTCACGGGATCACGGACTCCGACGTCGCCGGGGCGCCCCGGTTCCCGGAACTCCTCGCACGACTCGCTGACCTGCTCAAGGGCAAGCGGGTGCTGATTTACAACAAGTGGTACGACGTCGGCGTGCTGAGGCACGAACTGACGCTGCACTACCTCGACCGTGCCGCGCAGGACGCTGCCGGAGAGGGTGCCGGCGTCGAGCTCGGCGGGCTGCGGGAGCAGGCAGTCGTCTCGGCGAGTAAGCAGGCGGCGGCATGGCTGGAGGCTCTGGACGTCGAGGACGTGATGATCCCGTACAGCGATTGGGTGGGGGACTGGAGCGAGTATCACGGGAACAACCGGTGGCAGCCGCTGCAGGGCGGGCACCGGGCCGCGGGGGATTGCCGTGCGGTCCTGGACTGTCTCCGGGCCATGGGGCGCAGCTACGAGAGGCTGGCGGCCATCGGCGGCCTGGACGAAGAGGAGGCGGCCTGATGCCGCAGATTCGCCTGATGGGCTCGGACTCCAACGACGTGCAGCGCACGGCCGACGCGGTCGTACGGGCGCTGCGTGCCTGGCCGGAGTGTCGGGTCGGGGACGTCTCCAGCCCAGTGCCGAACCGGCGCGGGACGGGCTCCCGCATCTACATCGAGGTCTTGGCCGACGTCGCCGACCAGGTCGAGGTCACGGTCGAGCGCGACGACCAGGAGCAGCCGGTGCAGCGGCGGGCGCTGCCTGCCGTTCGCGGGCGCCGGCTTCCGCGCTGAGCGCCTCATCTCCGGTCGAAAAAGAGGAACCCTCCCAGGTCACGGTGAGGGGTGGACCGTGCCCAGCACGCCGTTCTCGCGTAGCTGGGCGAGGTGTTCCAGCCCGCCCGGCCGATACAGCGGGCCCGCCTCGACGTCGGCCTCGGCCGCGCGCACGCGGCGGGCGGTTCCGGGGCTGGGCTGGGGAGCGGCGGTCGTCTGGGGCTGCGGACCGTGGCCCAGCGGCCGGCGTGCGGTGCTCATAGCGGTTGATCGTACGGACCGGGCCCGGCCTGACACCTCTTGCAACTCGGCGGCCACCGCGCGGACCTCGGCCTCAATTGCGGGGGCGTTTCTATAAGAGGGCCGTCCCGGTGCAGGTCAGCACCGGGACGGCGGTGATCAGCGTCCGCTGGGTGCGTTCTGCAGGTACTCCATCCGCTGCTGGGCGTTCGTCAAATGCCTCCGGTCGAGCGCGGGCAGCTGACGCAGCAGGTTGACCAACTCGGGTCCGCAGCCGCGGGCTTCGGTGGCGTCCTTGATCTCTGTCCAGCAGAAGTGGGCGGACTTCGCGCCGTTGAGCACCTCGGTGGAGTCCGGGGCCTGGTGCGCCATCCGCGTGTGTGTCGCGGCGATCCACAGCTGGGTGGCGAACATCCAGCGGCCAGCGATCCGCGCGAGGTCCGCTCTGATCTCCGCCCACTGCGTGGCCTGCGGTGAATCCGGGCCGTACTGCTGCAGGGCGTGCTGTTCCCACGCTGCGGCCATCTCGGCGGCCTCGTTGTGCTTCCCGGCCTGCGCGGTCTGCCAGATGTACGGCCGGGGGTCAGGTTGCTGTGGGGCCGGGGCCGGTTGGGGTGCCGGGGCCGGGGCTGGCTGCACCGGCGCGTATGGCTGCTGGAGGGCTCTGGGGGAGGTGACCGGGTGCGGGGCCCGGACCGGTTCCTGGGGGCGCTCCGCGCGCTGCTGGTGTACAGCTGGGGCCTGATAGGTGTGGTTCTGCGTCGGCGGCTGCTGCGGTGGAACGTACGTCTGCTGCCGGGCCGGGGCCGGGGCCGGCGCGGGGGCAGGCGGTGGCGGTTGCGGTACCTGGACCGGAGACGGCGACGGGTACGCGTAGGGAGCAGCAGGCGCGGGCTGTGGGGCTTCGAGCCCTGGTGCGACTTCTTGCGGCTCGGGCCGGCGGAGGCGTGCGGGCATGACACTGGTGTCTCCGGCGAGCAGCCGCTGCAGGTTGCTCATCGGCGGCCGGAGAGCGGGCTGTTCCTCGTCCTCGTCGTACGCCTCGATCTCCGGGGCGGCGGGCATGACCAGGGCGCCGGGCGGTATCCCGGCGGCGGCGACGGTCAGGGCGTGCAGCCGCGGCGCGGAAGGGCGGTCCGGGTTGCGGCGCAGCTGCTCGACCAGCTGCCGGGTGTACGGGCTGGCTCCGTCGGTCCCGGGGAATCCGGGCGGGCTGATGGTCCCGTACGTGTCGGCGTTGACGGCAGGGAGTGATCCCAGCTCCCGAAGTTCGGCCCACGCGCTCTTGTCGGCGACCAGGTCGAGCAGCAGCGTTGTCCACCCCGCAGGCCGGCCGCGCAGCTCGTTGTGCAGCCACTCCCAGGGCAGTGCGGTGTAGCGGGTGTTCGAGGTGCTGGTGCCGGTAGAGGCGAGGTGGAATCGGTGACCCTTGCGGTCGACGGTCAGCCGCCCGGAGAGGTAGACCAGCAGCGGGCCCGGGGTCGCGGCAGCGGTGCGCAGCCGTAGCAGCAGGGTGTTCTGGTCGTTGACTCCGTCGAGGTGGACCAGGTCGGCGGGCAGCGTGCTGTTCAGCAGTACAGGCACGGGCACCACGGACAGCGCGGCAAGGTTCGCGCTCGGGTGCACCTGTACGGTGCGCCGATGGACGGCCCGGTCCCCACCGATCAGAAGTACGTGTCCCCGTTCCGCCCCGTTGATCTGCATGGTTGAACCGTACTCACACGCGAAAAGCCCCGGCGGACACTTTCCGCCGGGGCCTTCCGCTGCTTCGCGCTTCGGTCAGATCTCGATCTCGGGCTCGTCGTCCGACGCTGCGGGGCGCTGGGCGTACAGCTCGGTGACGGTGTTGTCGCCCCAGGTGCCGGTCTGCTCGATGGACTCCGTCAGGGGGCCGCCGACGTCCTGCAGGATCTGCGTCGAGAGCTGATCGACGACGGTGTTGAACCGGTCCTCGGCGCCGGGCTCGTTGGAGTTGCTGAGCGGGTCGTATCCGCCCTGTTCCACGGGGTTCTGCTCCCAGTACGTGCGCATCGCCTGCTGGCGTGCCGCCCAGCCTGCCCGTACGGCGGGGCTGACCGGCTCGACGGGCCGGGCGGGAATCTCACCGGAGGCTTCGGCGGCCGGGACGACCATCTCGTCCCACATGCATTCCGCGTACTCGGGGTCCTGGCCGGACTCCTCGATGTACCGCTGGCGCTGAGCGTCGCCGTATCCGGCGGCGTCCAGCTGCTGCTCGTAGGTCGGGGCGGCGGCGGTCACGGTGACCGGCGCCCACGGGTCCTCGGTCTGGTCGGCGTTCACAGGGAGATCTCCACTTCTTCCTCGATGTCGCGGTCCTTGTCGCTGCCGGCGTCGGCGGCCGGGAGCGGCTCGAAGTGCCGGGTGTGCGTGGCGTGGTCGAGCGCCCGTCCGGTGAAGCCGCGGTCGCCGTCGCTGCGGTGCTCCTGTTCGGCGTCGGTGATCTCCCGGGCGGTGACTCCGGCGGCGCTCACCAGGTGCCGGGCGTGCGCGGCCTCCGTCTCGTAGGCGGCGATCTGCCCGGCGGTGACCTCCTTGCCCGCGGCGGCCAGCTGCTCCAGCTCGGCCGCCGTCTTGTCGAGCTGGGAGAGAACCGGCAGTAACCCGGTGATCTCGGCCTGACGGGTGATCTCCTCGGTGCTCTGCTCTGCGGTGTCGCTCATGGTCGGTGCCTTCCTCTTCGGTGGTGCGGGGCTACAGCTCGATCTCGAAGTCGTCGTCGGGCTGGGGCGGCGAGGGGCCGCGGGTGTGCTCCCCCCGGTCCTGCTCGGGCGGCCAGACGGCCCCCTCGGGCCCGTGCACGGTGACGGCGTCACCGGGGTGGACCTCGGCCTGGACGTGGCCCCGGTAGACCAGGGAGCCGCTGTCGAGGAACTGGAGCGAGGGGTGGGTGCGCGGGTCGTCGGCGGGCTTCACCGCGTCGCGTTCGGTCAGCGCCTTGGGGTCGACCGTGCGGCCGTCGATGGACAGTCCCTTCGGGGAGACCTCCACGGTGTGGCCGCGCCACTGCCTGACCAGCCGTCCGACGGCGGCGGTGGGCTTCACCGCTGCCGCTCTTCGCGTTCGGCTGCGGTCAGCTCGACCGGGGCCTCGTGGCCGGCGGCCTTGAGCAGTGCGGCCACGTTCAGCTCGTCGCCGGGGGCGACGGCGCGGGTCTCGCGGGCGTCGCTTGCCGCGACCAGAGCCTCGACGGTCTTGCTGATGGCCTCGACCCGGGCCACCTCGGTGCGGTGCTCCCACACCTTCTCGGCGACGCGGGTCTGGCCCTCGATCATGGCGACGGCCACCTGGGTGCGGCCCTCGGTCTGTGCCATGACGCGCTCGTGACGCTGCTCGCGGTCCAGGCGGCGGTCGCCGCGCCACAGCGGGGCGCACACGGCATAGACGGCGGCGGTGCCCACCAGCCACAGCAGGGCGCGCAGTGCGGAGTCCGGCGTCCAGGCGGCCACGCCCAGCAGGGCGAGAGTCCCGCCGGCGGCGAACGCGAACCGGGTGGTCTCGGCCTCGCCGTGCTGCTTGGCGGCCGACACGGTGCCCGCCGCGGCGGCGAGTGCGGCCAGCCCGCCACTGATCCACAGGGGCTGGGTCGAGCCGTCGGGCAGCTGCTCGTGCCAGCCCCATGCCAGCGCGGTCGCCGCGGTGGTGACCAGTCCGGGCGCGAGGCGACCGAAGTGCTCCCACAGGGCGCGACCGGCTGACTTCACCGGCGGCAGGGGCTCGACGTCGGGCAGGTAGGGAGCGGTGATCTGGTGTTCGCGGCTGATCAGGTAGGCGGTGGGGTCGAAGGGGGCGGGCTCGTTCATGGGGTCAGATCTCCATCTCGTGCTGGTGGGCGGGAGCGTCGGGAGCGTGGGTGGGAGCCGGTGGGGCGGGCTCCTTGTCGCTGGCCAGCTGCGGTTCGCGTTCGGCGTGCTGGATGCGCTGGTGGTCGGCGTGGACCGGTTCCAGTGCCTGTCCCGCGTGCTCGACCAGGGCGCTGGGTGCGAGGGCCGGGTGGCGGGCGTAGTTGCGCAGGTCGTGACCGGCTGCGTCGAGCCGGTCAAGGGCGGCGGTGTGCAGGACCTGCTCGGCGGTGTAGGCGGCGGTGCCGCCCATCCCGGCCTCCTGCAGCTCGGCGAGGACCTGGTCGCTGGGCTGCGGCCCGGGGTGGCGCTGGGCCTCCCACGCGACGGTCAGCGGGTCGATGGGGGCGTGCCGCTCGTCGAGCGTGCGCATCGCCTGGTAGACGGCGGCCAGCTGCGGGTGGGAGAAGTCCCGGTCCTCCAGCCAGCCGGTGACCTCGCGCAGCTGGCGGGGCTCGTAGAGCAGGGAGGCGACGGTCTCGCCCTCGGCCTGGATGTCGACCCGGGCCCGCTCGGTGCGGGGCACCGGGGTGACCTCCTGCTCGGGCGTGGTGTCGAGCAGGTTGCGCACGGTCTCCGGTGCGGTCTTCCAGGCGGCGTCCAGCTGGGCGAGGCGCTGACCGGTCTTGTCGGCCTGTTCCAGTGCCTTGAGCGCCTGGTCGACCTCGGCCTGCCGGGCGGTGTCCCGCAGCGTCTCGCCGGCGTGCTCGACGGCCCGGTGGATCGCGGCCTCCAGCACCATCCCGCCGTACAGCGGGGCGGTCTTGGGGTTCGGGCAGACGCTGGCGTTGGCGAGGACGGACAGGCGGGAGGGGGTGAGGGTCTGCCGGATGCCCGGCTCCTCGATCTTCGCCACGGCCGCGGTGACGGCGGCCGGGACATCGTTCGGGGCGACCTTGGAGAAGTCGATCGAGTGCAGCGTCTGCCACAGGGCGGCGTAGTCCGGGCGGGAGAAGGTCCCCGGCGGTATCCAGCGCATCGAGGGCAGCGCCTCGGGGCGGTGCAGCATCGCCCCGAGCAGCGCTTCCTCGGCCTTGAGCGTCAGCTTCTTCACCGGGCCACACCGCCCGGCTCGTACGGGTGCAGGGGCGCGACCGCCGGGAGGTACAGCGGGTGGCGCGGGTGCCCGGCCTTGGTGGTGCCCAGGGCCCACAGCCGGGCGCCGTGGGCGGTGAGGGCCTTCTCGACGGTGGCGGCGCGCTGGAGCCTGCCCCACGCTCCCCAGCCGACGGTGAGGTCGTGGGCGGCCTCGGCGAGCAACCGCAGCAGTTCGTCGTTGTGGGCGCCGACCGTGTCCAGCAGCCCGGTGGTCAGGACGCTGGGGTCGGTGGACCGGACGGCGAACAGGTTGGCCAGCACCAGCCCGCCGCAGCGGTCGCGCTGGGCGAAGCCGACCAGTCGCCGGACCGTGGGGTCGTCCTGGTCGGCGGTGGCCATCGACGGGTTGAGCAGGACGTAGACGCGGTGCGGGCCGGGTGCCCAGGTGCGGGTCAGGGCGTAGCGGTGGACCAGGTCGGGGCTGAACACGGCGGTGCCGGCGTCGCCCTGCTGATGGGTCAGGCCCTGGTCTGCGGCCCATGCCTGGATCTGCTCGGGCAGCGTCACGACGTCACCTCCGTCGCGTCCGCCAGCTCGGCGAGCACACGCGCGTGGCACGGTTCGCCCTCGGGGCACCAGCAGCCCAGCAGCTGCCCCTTGAGCCGGGGAAGCTCGCGGGCGACCAGGTCGCGGTGCTGGTCGAGCCACACGCGGTACTTGGCGACGACGTCCTCGGCGGTGCCGTGCTTGCCCACCTTGAAGGGGTTGGCGAGCAGGTGACCGGCGAGGTGCCATCCGCCCTGGTACATCGGGCGGCCGACGTAGACGACACCCTCGATCTCGGGGTCGTTGCGGCGGCCCTTGAGGCACACCACGGTGGTGGGCCCGGTGGCGGCGGCCTGCTCCTGGTGCTCCTCCTCGAAGAGGTCGAGGCCCAGCTGCAGCCCGCCGTTCATCTCCGGGTCGAAGGACTTGGGGGTCATGCCGCCTCCGCCCGGTGGAGGACGGCCCGCAGTCGGTTTCCGATCCAGGTACCGACCTGCGGGGAGACGGCGTTGCCGAACCCGTCGACCTGGTTCCGGGCGGAGCCCCAGACGGTGAAGGTGCCGCGGTATTCGTTGAAGTCGACGTCGAAGCCGCAGCCGCGGCCGATCTCGTGCGCCGCCATCATTCGGTAGAAGCAGTCCTCAAGCGGCAGGTCGGCGAGCGACGCCTGCCACTGGGCCCTGAGCAGCGCGGTCGTGTCAGTGGCGGTGAGGGTGCCGAGCGGGTCCGTGACTGGGTGCGGTGCGGTCCCGTGGTCGGGGCTGGTTCCGTTCTGCTTGTACCAGCCGGCGGCCGTCAGCACCGCCGGGATCTGCTCCGAGGTGAAGGTGGGCATCGCCTCGCTGTGCAGCGTGGGCAGCGTGTTCTTCCGGTACGGGATGACCCCGGAAGACACCAGGGCGAGGGTCTCCGACCCGACCTGAGTGGGCAGCGGCTCCCCGGCGCCGCGCGCGGCACCCTGGAAGTTGTCCACGGCGAGCGCCATCGTCGGGGTGATCAGTCCGTCAGCGGCGTCCTGGGCCCACAGCGGCTGGGCGACCGGGCCGGTCGACAGGATCGCGGTCTCCTGCTGACTCGTCTGCGTCGCCATCGGCTGGAGCAGCAGCCGCTCGGAGCCGTGCACACCCTTCGCGGGCATGAGGATCGCCGGGAAGTCGGCGAAGCGCTGGCGGCAGCGTTCCGCGCGCGCCATCGACGACCGTGCGAGCGGGCCGACGAATCCGTCCGGGAACGTCTTGACCGGCTTGTCGCCGATGCGCGTGCCGAGATCGGTGAGGTCGAGCGCGGCCAGCGACGGCGTCATCGGCGGGACGACCGGGCGGCGGCAGGACGGGCACCGGTATTCGTACTGCCGGCCGTATGTCACCGTGCCGGACTCCGGGATGCCGGTCTTCCACGTCCACACCGCCTCGACGTCCTTGTCGCAGCGCCCGCAGTGCGACACCGGGCGGTGCTCCAGGTCAGGCATCGGCAGGGACTTGTCGACGAACACCCAATAGCCGCGGTCCCTCGACTGCGGCACCCCGAAGAACTGGCTGTTCAGGTACAGGACCGTGTGGTTGTAGCCGAGCAGATCGAACTGCTTGAGCCAGTACCTGTAGGTGCTCCCGTCGCCGACCTTCTTGCGGCCGGGCAGCGCGGGCCCCCACGAGGTGAGCTGGGTGGTGCACTCGACCAAGATGAGCCGCGGGTGGTGCTTGGCGGCGTACTGCAGCACGCAGTTCGCGGTCGCCCGGTCCCGCTCCGAGCGCGTCACCTGCGCCTCGTAGTCGGGGTCCTCCAGCTCGAACAGAGTCGCGCCCTGCTCGTAGGCCCGGATCGTGTTGGCGAGCGAGTGGTTGACGCAGCTGACTCCGGCGGCCAAGAGGTCAGCCGGGGGAAGGTCGCGGGCGGAGTGGTAGTCGGAGGACTCGGGGTTGACCAGGTCGGCGATCCAGTGCTCGGCCCCGGGGTGGTTCGCCTCGTGGACCTCGACCTTGTACCGCTTGTGGTTCGCGGCCATGATCGTGTCGAAGCCAGCGTCCTCAATGCCCTTGGTGAGTCCGCCGAAGCCGCTGAAAAGGTCGACTGCGGTGTACCCGTCGTGGCGGAAGCGTCGGCGCCTGACGGCCGGCCGGTGGGTGGCGGTACGCGTCTGCTGCATCGTGCGGCGGGCCATCAGACGGCCCCCTCGTCGAGCAGGCGTGCGGCGGTGGCGTCGTCGAGCTGCAGCCGGACCCGGGCGACCAGCTCGGCCGGCGGGAACCACAGCCCCAGCTGGCCCCGCTCGTGGGGGACGGGCAGGGGCAGGGGGGTCACGTCCTGGAGGACGTAGTGGTTGTGGCCGGACAGGGACCACGGGGTGCACTCCCCGTCGTCGGCGTGGCAGTCGACGATCCGGGCGACGGCGATCACGGCGCGCTGTTCCAGCTGCAGCCCGCGGATGACAGCGGCCATCGGCGGGTGCTTCTTCGCGGCCTTGTCGATCGTCGCGCCCGCGTGGATCAGGACGGGGCCCCGGTACGACCAGCGCTGAACCCGGTTCTCGATCCCCTTGCCCGCGTACGCGATGCACGCGGCGTGGGGCTGGCGGACGGTCAGCGCGCGGACCTGGCGCGGTGCGGCGTTCTGGACGGTGCCGGTCATGCCAGCCCCCGGAACGCCTTGGCGATGCCGATGAGCACGATGGCCGTGATGACGACCGCGATGATCGTGCCCCGGCCGCTCGCGGTGACGACCTTGACCAGCTGCAGCGGCACCTTGACGGCGACGGCCACGATCGTGGCCACGTAGGTGAGGAACGCGGCGCCGATGGTGTTGCCGATGCCCGTGCCGATGTGGACGGCGAGCAGGGCGGCCAGCGTGCCCGCGAGGATGGCGACCAGGGCGGTAATCCGCTCGGCGGTGAAGTTGTCGGTGGCCTTCATCGGGACACCGCCAGTCGCGCGGCGGGGACGAAGGTGCGGAAGTCGGCGGACTCGACGGCGAGCAGGCAGGCGCGCATGTGGGCGGCGGCGGTCTCGGGGTGCTCGCCGTACTCGTAGGCGAACTCGGCGACCGCGTCGGCGGCGCCGTCCGGGCCGAGTCGGTCGGCGGTCTCGTGGACCAGCTCGCGGGTCCGGGCCGGGTTCGTGGCGAACTCGGCGACCGGGGCCTGGGAGACGAACAGGAACGTGGCGAGCGTCGTGGTGACGCGCGAGGTGGAACGCACAGCAGCCTCCGGCGAAGGAGAGAAGAGACGGGGGGTCCGGCTCGACCCGGGCGGGGCAGGTCGCTCGTCCGCCCGGGTCGAGGTAGAGGGAGCGGTCAGCTGCCCTGACGGGCGCGCTCGGCGGCGGCGCGGGCGGCGGCCTCGGCGGCCTCCTGCGCGCGGCGCAGCGATTCGCTGGCGGCGGGGTCCTGGATGACGGCGGTGGTGCCGATCGCGGCGACCACGGCGGTCAGCCGACCAGCAGCGCGGCGCGGCGGTGCGGGCGGGCGGGCTCCGGGGAGTCCTGCCGGCCGTCCCGCTCGTGCGGGGTGGGGCGCATGGGCAGCTGGGGCTTCGTCTCGGCGTGCACCGGGTTGTCGCAGGTGACCAGGCCGTTGCGGGTGACGACGCTCTCGAAGTCGCGGCAGTCGCGGCACTTCGGGCCGATCCGTCCGACGACCGCGAGGCGCGGGCCGGTGAGGACCGGCAGGGCGCGGATGCCCTCGGGCGACAGGCGCAGGGCGGGCAGGTCGTCGACCATGAGGTCGATACGGGCGAAGGTGCTGAGAGACTTACGCATGGAGATCCCTCCAACTAGGGGTGTCCCGATCCGGAAGGCGGTTGCAACGCCTGTCCGGGCTGAGTCAGGGCCTGCAAGCCCTGGCTGGAGAGGGGTTCCGGGGCCTGCAAGCCCTGGGGCCCCTCTCGCACTTCCATTAACCTCCCCCCTAGCCAGAATGTCAACAACCTCGGAATCCCGATTTCTGGGATGTTGGCAAACGTGGATGTTGGCATTACAGTTAGCGAGCAAGCACGGAAGACATGAAGCCAACGAGGGGACCATAGGGTGCTCGCAACACTGGAACGACCCGTCACAGGAGCCAACGTGCCGCAGCAGGACGAACCCCAGCAGACGCCTGAGGAGTCGGAGGAGCGCGTCAACTTCAGCGCCCGCGTTCGAGCGTCCGTCCGTAAGAGGGCCAAGCTCTACGCGGCCCAGAACGACGTGAGCCTGCAGGACCTCGTGGACGCCGCGCTGGACGACTACCTCACCCGACACGACGCATGAAAAACGCCCCAGCGGTGCGCTATCACCGCTGAGGCTCGACGCAAGAATGGGAGTTGACTAGATGCGCCACGACCAGGGTACGGGCACCGATCCGTACTGGTCAGCAGCCGGTTTCGGCCAGCTGGACTGGCAGGCGGAGGCTGAACGCCTCTTGAAGGACGCGCCTACCTGGGTCCTGCTGGCCATTGCCGGCGCCGTACTCATCATGGTGCTGCTCGCGGGCTTCCTGGTCCTGTCCCGGACCTCGAAGCGCAAGGCGGAGAGCGACAAGAACCACGAAGCGGCCGTCGCGGTCGCCCGGGAGAAGGAGCAGCCCCTTCCTCCGAAGCCCTTGCACATGGACCCCACGCCGCTGCTCGGCGGTATCGCGGTGTCCCTGAACGGCTTGTGGGGATTCGCCCAGGACACGGTCCATCTGTCGTTCTTCTTCGCGATCGGCTTCGTGACGATGTTCGACGTCCTGGAAATGCGGCTGTTCTCGATCATGTACGAGATGGCGAACGCCGACCCGCGCAGGCGGTGGACGCGCCAGCTCAAGGTGATGAGGGGCACGGCGTGGGCATTCGTCTTCGCGTCGGCCGCGGTGAACGTCGCCCACGCCCCGAACGTGTACGCCGCCCCCTTCCTCGCGATCATGCCGATCGGTGCGGGCTGGGTCATCTACATGCCGCTCAAGAACGCGCTCGACGGCGGGGAAGAGGAAGAGGACACCAAGCGGCCGGAGGGCACGAAGCCCGGTCCGTTCCGGCTCGCCGGCCTGCTGTGGCGGCGTGTGTGGGCCTGGGGCTTCCGTGTGGCGGGCATGGACGTCAACGACCGTGCGGACGAGATGGTCCGCCGGGCCCGCGCCCGGGACGCTGCGGATGCCTCGTACGAACTGCGCAAGGTGCTCAAGGAGAAGGAGCAGCTGGAGGCGGTCGTCGGCACTGCTGTGGTCCCGCGTCGTCGGGGGAAGGTGTCGGAGGAGCAGAAGCGCCTCGCCGCGCTGAACCGGACGCTGGAGAAGAAGGTCCGGCCCAAGGCGCAGACGGCGCTGGAGATGGCGGACACGCAGGACCCTGAGCAGGGCCTGCAGCTCATGCAGCGCATGGCGTGGCTGACCCGGGCCGACGATGTGGCCCTGCTCGACTACGGGCCCGACAGCCCGGCCATGACGGTGCTCGAAGAGCTGAACATCGCGGCGAACGCCGAGTTCGTGAAGTCCAACAAGCGTGCGATCGAGGCGGGCAAGACGGCGGAGGCTGCGGAGGAGACCCGGCGTAAGGCCGAACAGGCAGTCAAGGAAGCGGCGGACAGGCTCGCGGCCGTCGAGAAGGAGCTGGAGCGGACCCGCAAGGAGGCGGAGGAGTCCCAGCAGCAGGTCGTGGCCGAACGGGAGAAGGAAGAGAAGCGGCTCAAGGCGCTCCAGGATGAACGGGCCCTGCTGGAGAGCAGCGACGCCACGGCCGGCCAGCTCTACCAGCGAACCGTCAAGGAACTGGAGGACACCCGAGAGCAGCTCACCAAGCTCATGGAGGAGCGCGGGAAGCTCACCGACTCGACCAGCGAGGTCCAGAAGGAAGCCGCTCAGGCCCGGGAGGAAGTCCTTCGCCTCGAAGGTGAGCGGAAGGCTCTGGAAGAGCGCCTGGGCCTCATGGCGGACGAACGTGACCGGCTGACCACGGTGGCGTCCGACGCGGAGAAGGAAGCGCGGGAAGCGCGCGAGCTGTCGCTGCGTCTGGAGGAGCGCCTGGCCTCGATCGAGCGTCAGCAGGCCGCCGGAGTCGCGGCCCGTGCCCAGCAGCCCGGCCGGGTCGACGCCCGGATCGGCGCGGGGGGCGGCGACACCCGCCAGCGCATCCGCGACCTGCTCGCCGAGATGAGCCCGGAGGACCGGCAGCAGTCCCAGCGGAAGATCGCTGCGCAGCTGATGGACCAGGTGGGCCTCGGCCTCGATGCGGTCCGCAACCACCTGCGGGCCATCGACCAGGAAGACGCAGAGGCTGCGGGCGTCCCCAACCCCCGTGCGGAGGAAGACCCGGAGGACCCGGACGTCGTCGAGGACGACGAGAGGTGATCCCGGAAATCCGCGGACTCTATCCACAGGCCCGGCTCTGGAGCATTGGCGGACCGGTGACCACGGCCGGCGGGATGGAAGGGCCGAACACGAAGGTGTCCGGTCTGGCGGGCAATCTGCCCAGATCATCCCGCCCGGCGGGAAGCTGCGCAACCGCGCGCAGTAGGTCCGTAACGATCGGCAATAACCATGCCGCGCTTGTCAGTGCAGAGACGTATACAGACAGGAGTGGCCCCGGTGCTATCTGAGCTTGGCGGCTACAGCACCGGGGCCCCGACGAAGGAGGAGACCTTCGTGAACGACAACAGTAAGGCCAGCATCCACACCGACTCGACGTCCTCGGACGACTCCGCGGAGGCGACCGAATCCCAGCAGCAGGCCCCGCAGAGCCCGCTGTTCAGCGAGACACCCATCTGGCGCGGCACGGGCGTGAGGGTCACGGCCCTCGCCGTTCCCACCACGTTCCTCGCGGCCGGGGAGGTCGCCCCCACCAACCCCTCCGGCGACGACGCGGGCGACATCGTCGGCACGATCCTCGGCGGCCTGGCCGACGGCGTCGGCAGCGTGTTCTCCGCACAGCCGCTCCTGGCGACCGGGCTGACGGTCGGTCTGGCCGGCGCGGGCTACATGTACGTGAAGACGAACGTGGACTTCGGCCGCGAGACCGACGGCTTCGCCGACAGGAAGCGGCTCAAGAAGCAGATGACCCGCGGCCCGCTGGTCAAGAAGCGCAAGATCCTTCGGCCCAGCCTCAAGGACGTTCCCGCCCGGAAGGTGCCGACCAACGCGGTCGGCTTCTACATCGGACGCGACCGCAAGACCGGCCTGCACCTGTACGCGGCGATCGAGGAGTCGTCCCTGATGCTCGCGCCGATGGGTGCGGGCAAGACGGCCAAGCTGGGCAACTGGCTGCTGGACGCGGTGGGGGCGGTCCTGGCGACCAGCACGAAGTACGACATCGTCGAGCTGACCGAAGCCATCCGGGCCCGGGTGGGCAACATCCTGATCTGGAACCCGGAGGGCCTGGCCGACCGGCAGTCGAACATTGCCTGGGACCCGGTGATCGGCTGCTCCGACCCGAAGCTCGGCATCGAGCGCTCCAAGCGGCGGGCCAAGTCCCTGCTGGAGGGCTCCGACGCCACCAAGGGCATGGAGAACCGGAACTTCTGGACCTCCAGCTCCTACCGGGTGCTCAAGGCGTTCTTGTGGGCTGCCGACGTCGAAGGGCTGACCCTGATGGACGTGGCCCGGTGGTCCAAGCAGCCGCACCGCTACGAAGCGATCAAGATTTTCGAGAAGCACTCGGACATCGCACCCCCCGGCTGGCAGGACGACCTGGAGCAGCAGCAGAAGGTCGACGGCAAGACGACGACCCTGGAGAACGTGTTCGGCACGCTCTCCCAGACCTTCATGTTCCTCGACTCCCCGGACATCCAGCAGGTGATCCTGTCCGCCCACCGGCCCGGCGCGCAGTTCGACACGGACGCGTACCTTCGCTCGCGGGACACGCTCTACATGCTCGGCAACGACAGCGACGTCGGCGGCATGGGCCCGCTGTTCACCTGCCTGACCAGCGAGGTGTACGCGGGGGCGCGGACGATGGCGTCCCGCTCGCGCGGCGGCCGGCTGGACCCGCCGATGACGTTCGTGCTGGATGAGGCGGCGCTGATCTGCAGCGTGCCGCTCCAGCGGTGGACCGCTGACAGCCGCGGCATCGGCATCACGATCCACGCCGTGTTCCAGTCCCCGGCGCAGATCTACGAGCGGTACGGGAAGTACGCCTACCAGACCATCTGGGAGAACTGCATCAAGCTCATCCTCGGCGGCCTGAGCAACGTCGAGCACCTGGAGGACCTCTCCAAGCTCACCGGCACGAAGCGGGTCAAGCAGGAGAGTCAGTCGGAGTCGAACTCGGGGGGCGTGAACGGCACCTCGAACCGCTCTTCCAGCTACACATGGGTGGAGAAGCCGACCATGACGATCTCCGACATCATGTATCTCGACCCGGGACAGATCCTGATGTTCCGCAAGTACATCGGGGGTCCGGTCATCGCCACCTACACCCCGGTGTGGGACCGCAAGGACGTCAAGAACGTGGTCCGGGACAACAAGAGGGCGGCCAAGGCCGAACTCAAGGCCCGCAAGCGCAAGCTCGCGACGGTGCCGGCGGCCCCGGAAGCCAGCCCGTGGGTGGACGCTCCGGTCCCGGACGTGTGGGGCCCGCAGCCCGAGGAACCCTGGGCGCCGCCCGTCCCGGCGGCGGAGGCCAGCCCGTGGACGTCGGACCCGGCGGCCAGCGGCTGGAGCACCGGCGGGTTCCCCGGGCCGCGTGACCACCTGCGGGTCGTGCCCGGCGAGGTCATCGAGCCGACCGTGGCGCAGCCGCTGCCGGAGATGCCCTCGTTCGAGCCGACCGCGCACCTGGTGCCGGAGCAGCCGACGCCGGTCGAGGAGCCCACGGCGAAGGCGGAGCCCGAGCAGCTGCGTGACACCGGCACGGCCGGACCCAACAAGCCGACCGGCTCGGCCGGCCCGACCCGGTCGACCCGGCGTCGGCGTGACGCGGACGACCTGGGGGCCTTCTGATGAAGCTGGAGCCGGGGGACATGCTCCTCGCGCTGGCCCGGGACCTCTCCGAGACCCGAACCACTCTCAGCGCCGGGCTGGAGGACCTCGCCGGACGCCTGGAGGCGGTGGAGGGTGCGGAGTACGGCGATGCCATCGCCGGACTGCGGAAGGTGCTCGGCGACGTCACCGAAGCAGTCCAGAAGCTGCAGGCCAAGGCGGAAGAGGAAGAGCCGGAGGGGCCGGGTACCGCCCCGGACTGGACGAACCTCGACAAGGAGCAGTGCCGGGAACTGTGGGACTGGCTCAACACCTGGTGCAGCAAGGTGCTGCTGCCCGTCTACGCCCCGGACGCCTGGAGGCCGTGCTGGTACCGCCACACGGAGCTGAAATTCCAGCTGACGTGGCTGTGCGCCTACTGGCACTGGGCGTATGAGAAGACGGCACCGCCGACCCGGGCCGCCGAGTGGCACGTCAGGTGGTGGCCGGCCGTCCTGACCTTCATGAAGAAGGAGCTGGCGGAATGCGGCTACGTTGACCCGGAGAAGCTGCGTGACCCGCTGCACGTCATTCCGGCGGACGACTCGCTCGACGATTTCGCCGACAGCGGCCTGCTGGAGTGGATGGACCGGGACATCGAGCGGCGCCCGGACCCGGAGAAGAAGCGCAGCAAGAAGGACCCTGCCGACTGATCGGGCCCAGCTGCAGTAGAAGGGGGAGTCACCCAAATTTGGGTGACTCCCCCTCTGCGTGTGCCGTTCCGCCTACCGGTCCTTGAGAACGTCTTCGGCGGCCTCTGCGATGGCCAGCGCCGTCTCCATGATGGCCTTGAGCGTGTCCGTGCGGGCGTGCCGCAGCAGCTGCCCGTCCGTGAACCCGATGCGCATTCCGTCGAGGACGTCACTCGCGCGGGACGCCTGCTCGGTGAGCGGGTCGGCGCTGGCCTCTCGCTGATCGTCGGCCCCGGGCGCCGCGGCTGCGCTTTCGGGCTCCGGCTCCTGGTGCTCGTCCTCGGCCGCACTCTCCGAGTCCGCGCCCGGGGCGGAGTCACCCAAATTTGGGTGGCCTCCGGGCTCGGCTGGCTCCGGGGCCGGTGCCTCGGGGGCGTGCTCCGTCTTCCCGCTGCTCGACCGTTTGGGCTTGGGCTTCGGCTCGATCGCCAGCTGGAAGGTGTTCGCCGTCGTCAGTGCCGGCGGCTCGGCGGCCTGAGCCAGCCCGACCAGTTCGCCGACCACTTCGGCGGTGACCCGGTGGCGGCGCTCAGCGGCCCACACCCGCAGTGCCACGTACGCGCGGGCGGTCAGGTCCTGGCCGTGCTGCTTGACCATGGGCAGCAGCCGCTGCACATGGGAGTCGGGAATCGAGCGGGGCAGGCTCTGCTGATCGGTGATGGCCTTGAGCAGCGGCCACTGCTGAATCCGCCGGTTCACCTCGGACTCGCTGTCGCCGAACCTGTCCTGGCAGTAGTCCGGCCACGTCCGCCCGTCCTGCCGGTACAGGCGCCGGGAGCGGACGGCGTGCGCCGCCTTCCACTTCATCCACTCGGCCTTGTTGGCGTTGCCGAACGCGGCCTCGCAGTGGCCCAGCTCGTCGACTTCCTCCGGTGTCAGGTCGCCCTCGGCCTCGATCTCCTTGGGCTCGGGCAGCAGGTCCTGGGTGAAGGGCTGGGGCCGGTAGGGCTCCTCCGGGACGACCGGCAACACCGGGTCGGGCTCACCCCCGGGCGAGGGGATGGCCAGCTCGGCGGCCTCGGCCTCGGGTGCTTCTTCCGCTTCCGGCTCCGGTGCGGCGGCCTCCGCCTCCAGCCGCTCCCGTTCGGCCCGCTCCTCTTCCTCCATGAGCTTCTTGTAGTTGACGCTCACGGCAGCAGCCCTCTCTCCTTCATCTCGACGACCAGGTCCCCGAAGTGCGTGTCCTTCGCCCCGGAGATCGGGAAGTTCATGCTCTGCGCGTACAGACCCACATTCGGGATGACCGTGTTGAACACGTTCCAGTCCTTGCGCTCCATGCGCTCCGCGTAGTACTTCGTCATGCCCTCGTGGCGTTTGCTGCTGGGAGAACACCGGTTGAGCAGTACCCATGTGGTGGGCGGCTTCTTGTCGGCGCGGAAGACGGCGCTGCGCAGGACGATGTCCTTGAACGGGGTGGCCTCCGGCGGCTTCTCGACGCGCAGCCAGTCCGCCCGGGTGGGGGACATGTGCAGGATCACCAGGTCCGCGACCTTGAACAGGCTGTCGGTGATCGCGGGGTGGTTCTCGCTGTGTCCGCAGTCCACCAGGCTGATCTTCTTGGGGGGAAGCTCGACCTCGTCGTGGAAGCGGGCGCTCGCTTTGAGGTGGACGGGGAACGAGAACTTCCCGGCCTTCGACCAGTCCCAGAACTGCTTGCTGTGGTCCGCGTCGAACCCCTCGACGTCGAACCCGTGCTCCTGGAGGGCGTGCCCGAGCCAGGCGGTGTCCGTCGTCTTTCCCGCGGTTCGGGGACTGGCATTCACGATGAGCATGGCGCGAGCCTATGGGCATCGCCGAGATCAACACATCACGGACGCCTGCTTCCATCCCCATAACGCCCGCTTGACGCGCGAAAGCCCGCCCCGGCCGGGACGGGCTGACACTGCGGGACGGTCAGGGGGGCGGGCCCTCACTCGAAGATGGGGCGCTCCTCGGCGCTCGACGTCGCCCACTGCACGGTGCGCTTCACGCCGCCGGCGTACCACTCGGACGTGTCCGTCCACTTGTAGCCGAAGATCGCGTCCTCGGCGTGCGTACGGATCAGCGGGACCGGCAGGTCCGGGTACGGGTACAGCTCCCGGGAGATCGGGGCCCACTCGCGCTCACCGAGCAGCCACCGGGTGGTGTGGATGATGGCCTCCAGCGCGCTCGCCACACCCTCGGGGGATACCCAAATCATCCGGACGTCGCCCGGCTCCAGCGGCTGCGAGGCCAGCGCGTCGTCGCGGAGTTTCTCCAGCGCGCTGCGAGAGCGCACGACGCGCGGCGGCAGGTCCTGCGCCGCGGGCGCCTGCGTCGGAGGGGCCGGCGGCTGCGGGCCGCCCTGGTTCCACCACGATGTCTCGGCCATGTTCGTCAAGGTAGCGGCCTCCTGTGACACAGGGCCAGGAAATGAGGCGGGCCAGCGGGTTGGCCGCTGGCCCGTGGCCTACATCTCGATGTCGATGTCGATGTCCGGAGCAGCGGGCGCGGGCGGCTCCGGTGCCGGCGCGGGGGCCGGGGCAGGTTCCGGCTCGGGTGCGGCCGGGCTGCTACCCGCGGGCTCGACGTCGAGGTCCTGGCCGTGGTCGTACCCGGCCAGTTCCCGGCCCAGCCGCTCGTACTCGGCCTCGAAGTCCATGCCGGAGTCGCGGCGCTCGCGGTCGACCTCTTCGGTCTTGGGCTGCGCCTCGCGCTCCCGCTGGGCTTCCTGCTCCCGCTCCTGGGCGCGCTGTTCGAGGATCTGCTGCGCCTGGCGGGCCTGCTCCATCGCGGCCATCAGCTCCTGCTCGGCCGACGGCTGCGGGCTCGGCGCGGCGGCCGGGGCCGCCTCGGTCTCCGGCTCGGCGGTCTCCGGCTCGACGACGGGGTTACGGCGCTCCAGCTCGATCCGGGCGTAGTCGGCCTCTTCGCGTACCTGCTGCGTCTCGGCGAACCACTTCTCCCGGGTCTCGTGGACCTCCTGGTACTGGCGCGCGCGGTCGCCCATCGTCTCCGCGATGTCCCGGCTGGTCTCGGCCCGGTCGAGGGTGTCGCGGACCAGCTCGCTGGGCTCGATGTTCGCCTGGAGCGTGGGCACCTGCTGCAGCGCCATCGACTGGGCGAGGGCCTGCTGGTGCTCGTTGTAGCCGGTCGCCTTCGAGACCTCGTCCAGGGCCTTGTTGATGCGCTCCTCGTGCTCGGCGACCTCCTTGTCCGCCATCTCCTGAGCACGCAGCTCCATCTGCACGGCCTGGTCCTCGTAGTCACGCGACGCCTTGAACGACTTCTGCATGTCGTCGGCGACGTACGGCGGCGCCCACTCCTCCTCGCGCTCGGCACGCTCGACGGACTGGCGCAGGTTCTCCTCGCTCGCGCGGGAGATGTCGGCCAGCTCGTCCGGCACACCAAGGGCGCGGCGGGCCCGCTCCCAGTCCGCGCGCGCCTCGACGGCGCCGTCCGGCGGGGCCTGGCCGATGGCGTCGGCTTCCTTGTCGAAGGAGTGCGCCTCGCGGTACCGCTCGACACGGCCGGCGCGCAGCTCCCAGTCGGCGCGCTCGGTCGGGTCCTCGGGGACCGGGCCCAACCGGTCGAGCGCCCATTGCGGCTGCTCCTCGGCGACACGCTGGCCCAGCCGCTCGGTGCGCTGGTCCATCAGGTCGGCCCACTCGCCCATGAACCGGCCCAGGTCGCCGTCGAGGTCCGGCGTACGGGCGCGGTAGGAGTCCATGGCCTCCATCTGTGCCTCGCGCTCGGCGGCCTGGCGCTGCTTGACCTCGTTGTCCTGACCCGCGTGCAGGACCTCCGTCTCGGTCTGGAAGGCGAAGGACTGGCGCAGCAGCAGCTCTGTGTTGAGCATGTCGTTGGCCTGTGGGTCCAACTCGGGTGCGGGACTGTCGACCAGCTGCTGCAGCTGGTCCTGGTCGAGGGGCTCGGCGGTCGCGGCCTCGATGGCGGCCGTCTCCTGCTGCTGGCGGGTCTCCTCGTCGGAGGCGGCGCCCAGGACCTCGGTGCCCATCTGGGTGGCGAGGGTCTGCTGCAGCAGTTCGTCCTGGTGCGGGTGGACCCGGGCGGCCTCGTCCGCAGCGTCGAGCAGCTGCTTGAGCTCCTCCGGGGTGGCGGTCGCCTGCCCGGTCTCGATGGCGGTGTCGACCCTCTGCTCCTGGGCGGCGAGGGCTTCGCGCTGCTCGGCCTTCTCCGCTCGGATCTGGTCCCGCTCGACCAGGTTGTAGGCGTTCTTGAGGCGGTGGTGCATGGCCTTGCTAGCGTCGTCGGCCGTGTCCAGCTCGCGCGAGCGGGCGGTGCGCACCAGCAGGTCCTCGGCGTCGAACCCGCGCTCCTCGACCGTGCGGGCCAGCCGCATCAGGGAGCCGTACGCTTCGCCGCTGCTGACGCGGGCGTAGTCCTCCGGGCCCAGCGCGTCGAGCAGTGCCTTGCCGTACCGGGTCTCGGCGTGCTGGTCCTTGACCCCGGCCCATGCCGGCTGGATGGCGGCGAGGTGCTCGCGGCGCTCCAGCTCGCCCGCGATGGCCTGGGTGGCGGTCTGCTGCGAGCCGGACCGTTGCAAGGTCTGGTCCAGCGTCGAGAGGTAGTGCGGGACGTCCTCGTCCTTGATCCCGTCGCCGTCCCGGTGGGTGATGACGTAGGCCCAGTTCCCGTCCTGGCCTCGGGTGAGGCTGACGTACAGGGCCTCGCGGGTGGTCTGCTCGTCGACCAGCGAGTGGCAGGGCCCGACGGTGCGGCCCTGCGCGCCGTGCACGGTGCTGGCGTATCCCAGCTCGACGTGCGTCTGGACGTAGGCCGCGGGGAGGTGCATCCGCGAGCCGTCTTCCAGCTGGACCATCAGGGAGCCGTTGTCGCTGATCCCGGTGACCGTGGCGGTCAGCCGGTTGGTGGCGAACTGGCCGCTCTCGCCCTCGATCTTCCGGTCGTTGCGGCGCATCTGGATGACGTCGCCGCGGCCGGCCTTGGTCTCGACGCCGTACTGCTGCCCGGTGCGCAGGGCGACGCCGTCCTCCTCGACCAGGCCGGCGCGGACCAGGTCGGCGCGGGCGCGGGCGGAGAGTTCGGCGGCCGTCTCGTTGTCCGGCGCGACCAGCAGCGGGTTACGCCCGGCCAGCTGGTCGGTGACCCATCCCTGGTAGGCGCGCTCCTTCATCGCCTCGGCTTCACCGCCGCGCAGACGGCCGTGAAGCTCGTACTGGGCCAGCGCCTCGCTGTCGCCCTCGCGCAGCTGCAGCGATGCCTTGGCCTCCCACTCGCGGACCTTCGACTCGCCGGTGACGGGGTCGATGTCGCGGAAGCGGCGGACCTCTTCGAGCGTGTGGACCCCGGGCATCTCCTCGGCGAGCTGGCCGAACATCCCGCCCGCGCCGACGGCCGTGAGCTGGTGGTGGTCGCCGGAGCCGATCATCTTGGCGCCGTACGACTCGACCAGGGCACGGACGCGGTCCAGGTCCGGGGTGTTGGTCATGCCCGCCTCGTCGACGATGACCAGGGTGCCGGGGGCGATCCGGTACTTGTCCGCGTCGGGTACGTGCTTCCCGGCGGCCATGTCGTCGTGCTTCTTGAGCAGCATGGAGATGTTGGCGACGTTGGTCAGGCCCTCGTCGGCGAGGACCTGGGCGGCGCGCTCACCACTGGCCAGCCCGATGACCTGGCGGCCTTCGTGGGCCTCCCACACCTCGGTCAGAGCGGCGAGGGTGTAGGACTTGCCCGCGCCGGCCGGGCCGATCAGCAGGTCGAGCTTGCGGCCGGACGTCGCCGCGCTGCGGACGAAATCGGCCTGCTTGCCCTTGAGCCCGCGCCGGGCGATGACTTCCTCGACCAGCTCGCTGGGCACCGTGGGCCCGCCGCGCTCGCCCGCGAAGGTGCGCATCCGCTCCTCGGTCGCGATGTGGCGTTCGGTCGCGAACCGGTTCACGTTGTTGTCGGCCGGCTCGTAGACGAAGGACCCGTCCTCGCGCTGCAGCTCGACGGGGATCTCGACCAGGTGCGGGGCGGTCGCGCAGACCACGCCGTTGTCGTTGGTCGGGTCCAGCGCCTCATCCGCGAGCCGGTTGAGCAGGTCGCGGACCTCGTGGGCCTCCATGCCGCCCAGCGTGTCCGGCAGCTGGCGGTTCAGCTCGACGATCAGATCCGGGCGGCGCCACGTCGCCTTCTGCTCCTGAACTGCGGCGATGGCGCGCTGCTGGATGCGCTCGGGGTCGAACTCCTTGTAGGGGCGGTGCAGGTCGTGCAGCGCGGACTCGTGCTCGACCTGGTCGGGGACGTTGGCCAGCGAGTCGCGGAACCGCTCCTGGCTGAACGCCTCCCAACGGTCGAGCAGCTGGTCGCGGGTGACGGCGTCGTGCTTCTTCGCCTGACGCTGCTGCAGCGTGACGTCCTCGGACATCCGGGCCAGCACGTAGGGGGAGGGGGCGGTGCCGTACCGCTCCTCGTACGCCTTCGCGACCTCTGCGACCTCGGCCTTGATGGCGACGCGACGGGAGGAGAACCCGTCGCGCAGGTCCTGGTCGATGCCGACGATCTCGCGGGCCTTACCGTCCGGGCGGGTCGCGAACCGCACGCCTTCCGTGCGCTCCAGCTCCTGCTCGGCGATCCGCTCGGCGAGGTGGCCCACGGCCTGCTTGTGGACCCACAGGCCGTGCCCGTCGACCGATCCCCAGGTCACGCGCTCCTCGCCGGTCACCGGGTCGATCTCAACAGCCTTGATCTTGTTCAGGACCGTGGCGTGAACGTGGAGCTGCGGGTCGTCGTCGCGGCTCGTGTGCTGCGCCCAGGCGGAGACGATGAAGCCCTCACCCTTGACGTAGCGGCCGGTCGAGCGGCCCTCGACCTTCTTCCCGTGGTGGCCCAGCCGGGTGTAGCCGGCCTCCTCCTGCATGTGCTCCAGACCGGCCTTCACGCCGACCTTCCAGGCGTCCCAAACGCGGTCCGCCTTCGCGGCGTACTGCTCGGCGCCTTCCAGGTCACCGGCCTTGCGGCATTCTGCGGCCTTCACCTGCAGGCTCGCGTGGTAGACGCTCCAGCTCTTCGGCGCGCTGAACGTCAGGTCGTAGTACAGCGTCGCTGACGGTGAGTGCTTCCGGGTGTCCAGCTCGATCGCCTTGACCCGCTCAGGGGTCAGGTCGACCCCCGGCGTCTTGGCCTGGGCGTCGCTCAGGGCGGCCTCGAACCGCTTCTGGAAGCTCTTCTCGTAGTTCTTCGGGGCGTTCCCCAGCCGGGCGTCCTTGCGGATCTGCTTCTCGGCCTTGGCGTACGCCGGCGTGCCCTCCTCGTGGGGGATCGCCGCGAGACGCTCGTACATCTCGTCGCGCTTACGGGGGTCGATCCAGTCCTTGTAGAGGTCCGTGAAGACCTCGTTGTCGACCGTTCCCTCCAGGCCCAGCTCGGCCGCGCCGTCACCGAGCCAGTAGCCGGGCGGTTCCCCCTGCAGGTCCACGCTCCGGGCGTAGTAGTGCTCAGCACCAGCCGCTACCTCACGGGTGAGGTAGGCGGGGTCTGAACCTGCGGAGATTGAAAGCATCGCGACTCAGAGTAGGCGATTTTCAAGATCATTAACACCCATTGGATCGTGATGCATAGGTGTGAGGGTTTGTGGTTGGTGCATCTAGTTCTACGGTCTGCTGTCGGTCTAATTGATCAAGGGAAGAAAGGGGGTCCGATTACCTGCTCCTGCGGGGGGTCAAAAAGGGTCGTGCAACGGTGGGATGGGGGCCGTCCTGGCTCCTGCTGATGATCTTCCGGCCTGCTGCGGCGGGCTTGGCGCTGCGCGCGGGTTGTACCGAAATGTGCCGCTCGGCGGCTGAGGGCTGCGCCCACCACCTGGGGCGCGCTGGGGGAGGGCCCACCGGGCTGCCGTCGCCGGAACGGGGCGTGCACGCTGGCCACCGGCCGCGCCCGTGCGCTACGGTCGGGCTCGACGTCATCGACCCCCGTGCGGACACCCGCACGGGGGTCGACTGTTACCAAGGGCCGGACGCGAGGGCGGACCGCGCCGTGCAACCACCCCACCCGGCCGGCGCGCTCGCGCGGCGGCCGGGTGCCTCACCGCTCCACCCGCTCACCGGTCGACGGAGCGTGACGAACACGGCGGGTCGAGCGCGCCGCGTACGGACGCGGGGGTGGGAACGCTCACCACCTGGGGAGGCGGCCACGGTCACCAGTCCCCACCCTTCTTCACCACCCCGGTGGTGATCCCCGGGCTGTCGGCCGGTGGTGAGCGACGGCGCGGGTTCGGGGCGGCGGAACGATGGCGGGCGGTGATCCTCACCAGTCGGCGGGGGAGTCTCGGCGGCGGACGGTGGTGACGCTCACCGCTGCGGCGAGGAGTCCGCGGGGGCCTCGGCTGGTGAGTGGGGAGACGCTGCGCGACACGCAAATCCGTCACCGGTGAGCCGTGCTCCCCACCCTTCCCCAACGCGACCGGCCCCGGACGGATGTCCGGGGCCGGTGGTGAGCGGTCGGTCAGAAGAGCGGATTCTGCCGGGCTCCGCTGGGGTTGCCCGCGTCGAGCGCGGCGGCGATGGCGGCCTCGATCTCCTCCGGGCCGTCGGCCGCGGCGATGGCGGCCTGGACCGCCCGCGCCCGACCGACCGCACCCCGTACGTCGGCCAGCGCGTGTCCCGCCAACCGCCTCCGAGCTGCGGCGTCGCGGTTGTTGTCGCCCCTCGTACCGAGTATCCAGTGGCGCGGCTGCTGGCACGGCGGCTCGTCGCAGGTGTGGCGGACGACGTGGCCGGCGGGGATCGAGTCGTGCCCGTGGGCGAGCCGGTAGCCGAACAAGTGGGCGGGGACGACCCTGCTCGTGCTGGTGGTGTGCGACCCGGCGCGGTAGGTGCCGTGGGCGGTGTCGGTCAGTCCGCCGGTCCACCACCAGCAGTCGTCCGGGCCGCGCCGCAGGACGTGGCTCCAGTAGCGGGCGACGGTCTCACCATCGGCCAGCAGCCGTTCCCACCCCACCGTGGCCGGTGACGACAAAGCGACTTCGTCACCACCTTCGAGCAGGACCGGGTGGGGACGCTCACCAGTGAGCTGGTGAGCGTCGGGGTGGTGAGCCTGCCGCTCTTCGGGTCCTGGTGAGTGCGTCACGCTCACCGCCTCACCAGTCCGGCCGGGCCGGGACGGGTGGCGGTGGGGACGGTGTCGGGCCCGGCCCTCACCAATCGGGCCTGCGGCCACGGGTCCTCCCTCACCACCTCACCATCGCCGTACGTGAGCGTCACCCTGGTGTCCCCGGCGTCGGGGTCGTACTCGGCGCTGGTGAGGAAGCGCCATCCCTCGGGGTCGCCGTAGATCCAGACCCACGCCCCGGTGAGCACGGCGCCGAGATCCTTCACGCGGACGTCGCGCACCTGCGGCTCCCAGCCGGTGGGCCCGGCCGGGCCGGAGGGCTGCTCGTCGTCCTGGTCCTCCTCGTCCGGCCCGTCCTGGGAGGCGTGCTCGGCGGTGGCCTCGATGTCCAGCTCGCCGTCGCCGCGGTAGAGGAGCGTGGCGCCGTGCTCGTCGACCTCGGTGTACGGCGGCAGGTCGTCATCGTCATCCGGGTCGCCCGTGCCGTAGGTCCGCCGGCCGCACCCGGGCAGCGGGCAGCGGAAGACCTCCTCGCCCTCCACCTCGGTCCGCTCGGTCGTGGTCGAGCACTCCGGGCAGGGCGGTGTGACGCTCGTCACTTCGGGTCCGTCTGGTTGGCGGGGGCCTGCGCGCTGGTGTGCTGGTGGGGGACCAGGCTCGTCACCTCGTACACGGGATAGGTCCACGGGCCGGGCGTCCACTGGTAGCCCGGCTCGTTCCGCCCGATGCCCTCGATCGTGTAGGTCGAGCGGGTCAGCCGGATCGGCCCGTGGAACTCGAAGCGCTCGGCGACCAGGGGCAGCAGCTGCTCGGCCGTCGCGTCGGGGTCGGGGGTGTCGCCGGGGTAGACGAGTGTCTGGGCGCTGCCGCCGGCCTCCCACGAACGGATGGTCAGCAGCTCCCAGCCGCACTGGTCCGGATCGTCGGTCAGCAGGTCGCCGGGGAACCACGCGGCGACGTGGGTTACGGGGCCGGTGGGGCGCGCGGAGCCGGTGGCCTCGCAGTGCGCGCACTGCCCGTTGCCGTCGCAGTGCGCGTTGCGGGCGGTGGCCAGCTCGCGCTCGACCAGCTGCGTCAGCCACGCCAGCTGTCCGGCCTGCAGCGTCACGGCCGGCGGGGGCGCTCCGTGCCTGCCGCCGTCCAGCTGCAGCGTGAAGGTCTCGGCGTCATCGCCGTCGGTCGGGTACTCCTCGGCGAACCGGGCGAGCATCTCCGCAAGCTCGTCGGCGGGGGAGTTGTACGCGCTCATGCGGTGGCCTCCATCTGCTGGTCGATCTCCTCGGGGAGCAGGTAGGCGTTGCCCCACGGGTTGGGCTCCGGAACCGGGCGGCCGTGGGCGATGTCCCGCAGCCGCTCGCGGCGGCGCTCCTGGACGTAGCCGCGGCAGTGCAGGGCGTCGTGGTCGCTGGTCGGCCAGCCCGACGCGGTCGCGCACCACCCGCAGTGCGGGGAGCGGGTGAGGCGGCGCCGGACGGCGAGGGCGAGCAGGGTGGCGGCGGCGCCGAGCAGGGCGCCCAAGGCGAGCATCACTTCGTGTCTCCGTTCGTGGTGGTGGGGACGGCGTGCTGCTGGAGGAAGGCGCCCGCGTTGGCGGCGGCCTCCTCGCGGGTGTCGTAGGTGGTCTCCTCTCCGGCGTCGCCCGGGGTGCCGTCCGCTCCCTGGCCGATCCACCACCAGCCGCCCTCGATGGCGTGCCAGGACAGATCGGCGGTGCCGCCGAACGCCTCGATCGTCGTCCGGCTCTCCTGGCCCGCCGGCGGTTCGGACATCGCGCTGACGGCCTGTGGCCACTTCTTCCGTGCGCCCTGTCGGGTGATCGCCCACGCGTCGCCCAGCTGCGGGTAGCCCGCACCCCGGATGCCGGCGGTGCCTGCGCTCTCGTCGGCCAGCGTCTCGGCGGCGGTCCGGATCTCGCGCAGCGCCCGCATCCGGGCGAGGACCCAGTCCCCGGCGTCACGCACCACCAGGTGCGCGTTGTCGGGGGCGTCGGCAGGCAGGGCCTGGACGCGGGTGGAGAGCTGGTCGGCCAGCTCGGTGGCGAGGTCGGCAACCCGGGCGCGGACCTGCGCGGACTGCTTCGGGTCGGGGTCGGTCCAGGCCGGATCGCGGACCCGGGACATGTCGGCGGCGAACGCGTCGTCGTAGTAGTCGCTTCCCATGCTGACAACTTAGTTACCCGAACGCTCTCTGACAACCGAGTTACCCGAATTGGAGCGCGCCGATTCGCGGCGGTCCGCGAGGGGCGGGTCACCCAAATTTGGGTGACCCGGGCGCCCCGAAGGGCTTGTTATCAGCTCCGGTTCGTTGTGCGCGCCCGGTCTGGTGTCTGATCTGCGGTGTCGTAGCTGTACGGCCCCCCGGGCGGGCAGATATGACATGGGTCGTCATCGGGCACGCACGGGGGTGGTGGGGGTGAGCGACGTGTGGTCGCTGCGCCGGTCTCCAGAGGGGACGCGACGCGAGCATCGGCGTCAGGAGGAACTGCAGCTGCGCCTGCGCGGGGAGTACGGGCCGGAGTGGTGGGAGGTTCTACCTGCGTTCGCCGGGCTCGCCGTCGTCGTCGGGTTACCCCTGTCCCTCCTGGGGTGGCTGTGGGTCCGCGCTGGCTGGTGGGCTGCGCTGCTCGGTGCCGCAGCTCTCGCGTACGCGGTACGGGCCGCGGTACTCCGCCGTCGAGCGGCGCTGGCCCGCAAGCGCCGGCGCGCTGTGTGCTTCACGCTCGACCAGGTCGACGCGGCCGACGACCGGGGCTTCCGGCGCATCGTCGGGCGGCTCCTGGTCCGCGACGGCTGGGTGGACGTGCGCGGCGTGCGCGTCAACGACGCGGGTGTGGTGCACCTGGTGGGCAAGCGCCCCAGCGGCCGGCGGCTCGGCGTCGCCTTCGAGCGCGGGGTGGAAAACGCCGGGCAGGACGGCCCGCGCAGTGCGGCGGCCCTGCGATCGGTGAGCGCGGCCCCGGAAGCGGAGGCGGAGGAGTCGACCGCAGGTGACCCGCCCGCGCTGCTCCTGGTCGTCAGCTCGGGTTCGTTCGCCCGGGAGCGGGTCCTGTGGGCGGCCCGGACCGACGTCCGGCTCGTCGATCGCGCGACGCTGCAGCGCTGGGCGGCCGGCGAGGACCTGGCGGTGCTCCTCGACCTCGGCACGGACGACGTCCTGCCGAACTCCGCGTGACACGCGCGCTGTGCAGGTCAGTGGCCTGCACGGTGAGCCGTGCGGAACCCCACGACGTCGGCCAAGGGGCACGGGAACGGCCCCCGTCCGACTGCGACGGGGGCCGGGAAGCGATCTGCTTGATCAGCTGCCGTGTCGGGGCAGACGCTGTTCGGCCAGCTGCTCGACGGCGGTGACCCGGGCGGCGTCCCATCCGGACTGAGGGGCGAGGCCGGCCAGCATCCCGCGCAGCTTCTTCGCCTCGATGACGGTGACGCCGTGCAGCTCGGTGCGCCCGCGCGGCGCGGGGACCCTCGCGCCGTGCACGGCGAGGATCGGGCGGACCGGAACCCCCAGCGCCTTCGCGGCCTGCTGCGCCTCCCACACCACGGTCTGCAGCGCCTTGGTCTGGTCGTAGCGGCCGTAGCGCAGCAGTCCGCCGGTGATGGTGATGCGGGACTTCTTCGACCGCCAGTTCTTACTGTCGACCAGGACCACGCCGAACAATCCGGCGACCAGGTGATCGAGGTTGGCCTTCGACCCGGGGATGGCCCGGTCGTGCAGTACGGCGTAACCGCGCCGGGCGAGGGGGGCGAGCAGGCGGGCGGTGTTCTCCTCGCCGTCGGCGCCGGACGTCCAGCTGTTGCGCTGGCGCCGGTAGATCTGGTGGACGCCGTACGCGAGGACGGCGGCGGCGACCAGTACGCCGACCTGCCACACGGTCACGGTGCCGGCGGCCCAGCCGGTGACGGCGGCGGCCATGGCGGTCAGGGGCAGGGCCCACTTCGCGCGGCGGTGCTGGGCGGCTCGCTCGGCTGCTCGCTGTAACTCGCCCTGGCGGCGGGCGCTGGCTCCAGCTCCGCCGCGGCGACCGGGTGTGGTCGTCATGTCGTCCCCTCCTGCTGGTTGTGGTCGTCGGTGACGAGAGTGGTCTGCAGGTGACCGCGGAACTCCAGCCGGTTCATGAGCAGGGCGTGCGCCTCCTCGCGGCTGATCTGCAGGTTGAAGTCGTCCTCGGCCCGGCGGACGACGTCGGCCACGCTGATGAGCATGATCCGGGGTGCCCGCCAGTCGGTGACCTGCCGGTTCAAGCTCTCCCGGACCGACATGGTGATTGCCCAGTCGGTCGCGTTGAGCAGCTGGCGGCGCCGGTGCTCGGCGGCGGTGCGCCGGGCGTGCTCGGCCCGGTACTCCTGGATGCGGTGGCGGGCGTGGGGCAGGACGGCGGCGAGCAGAGCCGCGCAGATCACGGCGGCGGCGAGTAACGCGGTGGGCACGGGCTACTTCCTCCGGTTCTGGTCCTGGAGCTGCTGGCGGGCGGTGTCGGCGTCGGCCTGGGCGGTCCGCTTCTCGGTGAGAGCGGTGTCCAGCTCCTTGCGCAGCTCGTCGATTCGGGTCTCCAGCTCGCCGGCGCGGGTGCGGTAGCCCTCGGCGTCCTCGCGGACCCGGGTCAGGGCGTCGGTCAGCTCGGTGACGACCTTGTCGGCGGCGTCGACCCGGGCCTTCGCCTCGACCGTGGCCTTCTCGGCGGCCTCCTGGGTGTCGGTGGCCCGCTTGTCGGCGGCGGCCGTCGCGGTCGCGGCCTCGTCCTTCGCCTGCTGGGCGTCGGCCTCGGCCTTCTCGACGGTCTTCTTCATCTCCTCGACCTGGCGGTTCGCCTCCACCTCCGCCTTGCCCGCCGTGTCCTGGGCTTCCTTGACGCGCCGGTCGGCCTCGGTCTTGGCGGCGGTGGCCTTCGCCTCGGCCTCCTCGCGAGCCTGTCGGATGGCCTCCTCGGTCTCCTCGCGGACCTGGCGGATCTCCTCCCGCACGGCGGTGACGTCGGCCTCTGCCTGCGCGCGGACCTGCCCGGTTTCCTCCTCGAACCGGGCCGTCTCCTCCTCCAGCTCGGCGATGGCGCGGTCGGCGGCCTCCTGGGCTTCCTCGGTCTCGGCGCGGGCGAGGTCGCGCTGACGCACGGCAGCGTCCCGCTCGGTGCCCGCGTTGCTCGCCTTCCTGCGCCACTCCGCGACCTGCTGGTCGGCCTGTGCGGCGACGGCGGTGACCTCGGCCTCGGCGGCTTCCGGGTCGGTGACGGTCTGGAGCAGATCGACGTACCGGGCCAGTTCCCTCCGCAGCTCGTCGACCTTCTCCAGCACGGTGCCCTGCACGATGCCGGCGGTCTTGGCGGCGTCGGTGACGACGCGGTCGGACGGCTCCTCGGCGGCCTGGGCCTTGGCGCTGCTGGTCTTCCCGCGCTTGGCCCGGTAGGCGCTCATCGCGTTGTGGTCGGGGTCCGTGCAGTATTTCGGCGCCCGGCCCGGCGAGGTCGGGTCCTTCGGGACCGGCGGGGCGGTGCACTCGGGGAACGCGCACTGCGGCGCTTCCTCGGCGGGGGCCTCGATGGTCGGCTCGGTCTGCTGCTCGCTCATCTGCAAGAACTCCTACGGGGCGGTGCGGGCGGTGGTGCACGCTGCGGTCGACAGCGTGCCGTATTCGGGGGCGGGTGTGTGGGCCGGTCGGTGGGTCACGCGGCGGTGGTGTAGTGGTCGGCGTTCTCGCGCAGGGCGGTCAGCCGGCCGCGCTGGTGGCCGATGCCCAGGTGGGCCAGTGGGGTGCGGGCCTGGGGCCAGACGGCGGCGGCGCGCTGGGTGTACTTCCCCGGGGTGAGCAGGACGACGTCGGCGCCGGTCAGTCCCAGCTCGGCGGCCTGGGCGTGCAGTTCCTCGACGGTGACGCTGCCGGCGTCGTCCCATGTGTGGTCGTACGGCTCGATGACCTGGTCGAGCGGCAGGAAGCCGTGCAACGCGCTGAGGACCAGGACGGTGCCGCCGTGGACGGTGAGGGCGTCGGCGGTCCGCCGGGCGTGGGTGTGCAGGGTGCCGCGGTAGAGGTCTCCGGCTTGGGCCGCGTGGCTCAACTTCGGTCCGGAGCAGGGGATGACGACGACCAGGTCGGGCGCGGGCTGGGTGGCGGCGGGGGAGTCGGCGCCGAACAGGGCCAGCTGCTCGCCGTGCACGGTGGTGACCGGCCAGCGCGCGGCCGGGGCCTCGACGTGTTCGGCGCTGTCGAGCAGCTGCAGGGCGGCGGCCGGGTCGTAGGCGTCGCGGATCTCGACCCACCCGTACTCGCCGAGAACTCCGCCGACGGTCCGGGCCTGCTCCCACAGGGGCAGGGCCGGGTCGGCCTCGGGCACTACGACGTCCTGCGGGCCGACCAGGACCTCGACGATCCGGCGGAAGGCGACCGCGCGGAAGTAGGCGGCTGCGGTCCGGCGACCGCTGGCGCCCAGGGCCTCGAAGTGGTCGGCGTGCCGGGGCCGGCGGGCGCACTCGCCGTACATGCGGGCGGCCCAGCTGCCGAGTTGCTCGGCGTGGTCCAGGACGCGGGGGAGCGCGGCGGCGTAGCGGGCGACGTCCTCGGCGGGGCCGGTGACGCGCAGCGCACGCCCGGACCGGTCGAGGGGGCGGGCCTGCACGCCGAAGCGGACGGCGACGGCGCGGGCGGCCTCGGCGCGCTGCGGGCCGCGACCGGCGGCGTACGGGAAGTCCAGGCGGACCGCGGCGCGGTGGTGGGCGCGGAGCTGCAGGCGGTCGGTGTCGACGTAGCGCGCGCACCGGGCGGTGTAGCGGGTGGCGCGCTCCGGTCCCCAGCCGGTGTCCCACAGCGGCCGGCGGGCGGTGGTGCCGTCCGCCCGCCGGATCTCCTGGCCTTCGTCCCGCAGTCCCATCGGTGCCCCCTTCGTGGTGACTTGTGCAGGATGCCAGTCTAATGCATTGCATTGCATTTCGTCAATGCATTTCATCACGAGTGGTGCAATGAAACGCAATGTTTTAGGGGTGGCGGCGTGATCGCGGCCGTACGCGCACCGTTCGCGGCGACGGACGGGTGGTGTCACGGCCTGCCGTGCGCGCCGCGGTGCGGACCGGCCGGGCCGGCGCACGGGGCGGCGGGAGTACGGCGCTGCGCCCCGGTCCGGGCAGGCATGCTGCAACCCGTGCGCCGGCCGACCCCTCCCTCCGCTGCTGGCCGTCTTTTCCCAGCCCGGAGCACCCGCAGCCGCGCACGCTGCGGGCCACGGAGACTTACGGGCCCGGGGCGCTCCTCCCCCGGCCCCCGGGCGTCCGCGCCATGGCTCGGGCCGGAGCGGGGTGCTCCCTCGTCGGTTGGGCGTGCGCAGCTCTGCCGCGGTTCTCGGGGGGCCGGAAAGGATCGCGCTCGCGCGACCGCGCAGCGGCGCCGTAGGCGTCCTTGGAGCGTCCCCCGGGGTTCGTGGCACCCTCCGGGGCCCGATCGGCGAGGGAGTGCACCGCGACCCACCCTCACCCCAGCTCCCCACCGGCCGGCAGGCCGCAACGCTCCCCCCGCCCCCTCGGAGAGCGGGCCCGCCGGAGGCATCGGTCTGTGCCTCGGCCCCGGTCCGGGCTGCGGGCGCCCGGGACGCGCCGGACCTCCGCCGGACAGCGCGATGGGGCGAGACCGGCTGGTCTCGCCCCATCCTCGATCTGCGGTGCGGCTACGCCGTGGCTGGCGGCGTGCCGATGGCGATGCGGGCGCCGACCAGTTGCCCGGTCTGGGCGGCGGTGCGCAGTGCCCTGACGGCGGCTTTGGTGTCGTGGGCGCGCGGGTCGAGCCCGCCGACGTTGCCGACGTAGAGCACTGCCCAGCCGTAGCGGGCGGCCTGGGTGAGCCACCCGTCGGGGACGTCCACGGCGCCGGTGAAGAACTGCCCGCCCTCGGGGTCGAGGATCAGCAGCCCGTCCTCGCCTGCCGGGCCGTGTCCGAGCAGCAGCACCCCGACCCACTCGGCGACCTGCTGCGGGGCCTGGCGCAGCCGGGTGACCAACTGGAACCCCTGGCCCAGCAGGTGACTGGCGACCACATTGGTCAGCTCGCCCGTGGGGTTGTCGGTGACGACGTACGCCTTGCCGACGGTCTCGGCGACCAGGACCGGCAGGTCGGCGCCGCCGTGGTCGAGGACGGCGGCCGTCATCGTCATGGCGTAGCCATCCGCCGGTGCGGCCGGGGCGAAGTCCGGGCCCATTGCGATGACCTGGGAGGGGCCGCACCGGTCGTGGACGTAGACGACGTGGGTGTAGGTGCCGCCGGTGCGCACCACCATGTTCACGGTCCCGGTCAGCGGCTGGTCGCAGAGGACGCACTGACCGCTGGTCAGGGAGACCTCGGCGGCGCGGGCGAGGCCCTCGGGACCGAGCAGCGCGCGGACCTCCGGGCTCATCTGCAGCTCAACCACGGGCCTGCTCCTGGTCGTGCTCGTCGAGGACGGCGGCGGCGTGCTCCTGGCGGACGTAGCCGCGGGCGTCGCTTTCCCATCGGGCGTCGTCGGCCGGGACGGGGCCGTGTCCGGTGCCGTGGACGCGGTCGTGCTCCAGCAGGCGACGGGCGGTGCCCTCGGCGTCCTCCTCGCTGACCGCCGGGTCCTCGACCTCGGCGAGGACGGGCGCGGCACGGTCGGCGAGGGCGGCCCGGTGCACCAGGTACGTGCGCTCGCGCTGCCGGTCGCCGGGGTGGACGGTCAGCTCGACGTCCAGGCGCTCGACGGCGGCGGTCGCCCGGAGCAGGGTGAAGGAGTCGGTGGTGCTCATCGGTTCCTCTCGATGCTGGGCCGGCGGCCGGAGCCAGCTCGAATGGCTCCGGCCGCCGTGGTGTTCGGGATGAGGGTCACGCCTGCTCGGGGCTGTCGTCGGCTCCGGTCTTCTCGCGGAGCTTGTGCACGGCCTGCCGTGACATGCGGGCCCGCCCGGCGATGTCGGAGTCGCTGTGGCCCCAGTCGATCGCCCGGCCCGCCAGCTGGCGGCGCTCGGTGAGGTACTTCTCCAGCCGGGCGCACTCGGCACCGACCACGGCGAGGCGGTCCCAGTCCTGCTCGCGCAGCCGGGCCCGGTGGCTGTAGGCGGCCTCCCGGGTGCCGAACAGGCGCACGCCTTGCTGCCCGGCGCGCGTCTCCTCGCGCTCGATCCAGGTGTTCAGGGCGGCGTCGGTGGTCTCGGAGGTGATGTCGCTGGCGTCCAGCACCTTGTGCTCGACGTCCCAGTCGGCGAAGTCCCGTGCCGGCCGGGGGTCACCGTTCATCAGGACGGTGCGGTACCAGGAGCGCACGCCCAGCACGTCCAGGCTCACGCCGGAGCCGTCGCGGTACGGGGTGCCGAACACCTTCTTCACCTCCTCGTGCCAGTGCTCGTTCGCGCCGATGAACCGCGTCTGGTACTCGCACTCCTCGGCCAGCTTGTCGAGCGACAGGCCCAGCATCTGAGGGCGGTAGACCTGCGGGAAGCGCTGGACGATCTCGGCGAAGTCGACCAGGTGGGCGTCGACCTCGCGGGGGGCGGCCTCGCGGTGACGGGAGGTCAAGCGGCAGATGTTGCGGGCCGCGTGGGCGGCGCCGGCCGACCAGTCCAGCTCACCGCCCGCCTCGAAGAACTGGTCGAGCAGCTCCTGGGCGTACGGCTTCACCAGCTCCAGCAACACGTTGGCGGCCTCGACGTCGAGGTACGGGTACCCGGTGAAGCCGCTGTCGACGGTCCAGCTGATCAGCTCCGGCACCGGCTCGAACCACATGTGCGGGCCCGCGGACCCGGGCGGGAACATCTTGCCCGGGTGCCAGCGGTTCCAGGTCTCGCGCGGGACGTCGTTGACGGCCGTCCACGCGGGGTTCCACGGCTCCCGGTGCTCGGTGCTCTCGTGCCAGCTCAGCTCGCCCGTGGCGGTGTCCAGCAGGACGTGCTGGTAGTGGCCCGGCGCGTGGCGCCCGGGGATCGGCTCGGACGGGATCACCTGCTCCACCAACGTCACCGCGACCCGGGGCGCCCGGTAGGTCGCCACCTCGATCTGCGGCACAGGCACGGTCGTCTTGTTGCTCATCCAGCTCTCCTCACTGAGTTCCGTCTGTCGTAAACAGGTTGACGGCGTATCAGTCGGACGTCAACCGGTTGACAGGGATTGGCCGAAAGGTGGCACAGTCCGATAACAAGCCCTGCGGTGGGGTCATCGGAAGATCAGGAAAGAGGCGGCAGCAGCCGGAGGGTGTCACGGCCTGCCGTGACGTCAGGCGGTGGCGATGCGGCGCTCGATGCGGGCCCTGGCGGCGGCGTGGTCGCCGCGGCCGTCGGCGGTGCGCGGGTAGCGGCGGCGGGGCTGGCGGGCCAGCGTGGTGAGCACCAGGGCGGCCTGCTCGGGGTGCGTCTGGACGCCGGTGCGGATGCCAGCCTTCGGGGCGCGCATCCACTCCTCCTCCTGCTGCCACCACCGGTACAGCTCGATCTCGACGGCGTACCGGCGTGCACGGCTTGCCGTGACACCGAAGCAGCCCAGCGCCTTCGCCGCGGCGACCAGGGAGCCGGGCCGTGGGCGGTAGTACGGGGTGCTGGAGCGCTCGGCGGCGAGGTTCTGGCGGGTCGCGTGCTGGTCGGCTCCACGGCGGCGGAGAACGGCTCCTGTGGCCGTGCGGCAGCGCTCCCCGGGGGCGGCCTCGCAGGTGGGGCACTCATGGTGGACGGTCATCACGGCACGAGTGGCGACCATCAGGTCCCGCATCCGGCCCAGGTGCTTGGCGACGGTCCGGGCGGCGTAGCCGGTGCGCTGGCAGAGTTCGGCGAGGCTGAGGGCGCGGTCGGCGTGCAGGGCGAGCTGCTGGTAGACGCGGCCGGCGTGGTGACCGAGTCCTCCAGCGTGGTTCGCGGTGGCCCTGCCGTAGGAGAAGACGTCGGCCTGACCTGCTGCGATCCGCGTTTCCAGGCGGGAGATCAGGGTGGGCCGGTCTTCCCCTGTGGGGGGCAGGTTCCTTTGTGTCCCACCCTGTGCAACGGGGGTGAAAGCAGGGTGCGCAGCGGTGACGGGGAGCAACTCGTACGTACCGGCGGGGCCGGTGTCCTCGGCCTGGCCCAGCCAGTTGTCGAGGGCCAGCCGCCGGAAGGCCCGGCTCATGGTCGAGCGGCCGTAGCCGACGGCGAGGGCGGCCCGGCGGGCGTCCAGGCTCAGCACGGTGCTGCCGGAGCGCAGGGCGAGCAGGCAGAAGAGATCCAGCGCGGCGCGGTCGGCGGGGCCGGAGTCGATGGTCCAGCGCTCCGGGCAGGCGTCGGCGGCCTGCTGCAGCAGCGCGACCAGGGCGACGACGTCGGCGAGGCTGTCGGTCCACTCCAGGGCCTCCTGGGGCATCGGGAGCTTGGCCGCGAACGCCACGCACCGCTCCCACTGGCGCTCGAACTTCTCCTCCGCCTCGGACTGGTCGAGCGTCACGCGCAGCGGGCCCGCCCCGGGCGAGGTCCACAGGTGCAGCAGCCCGCCCTGGCGGTACTGGCGGTCCTCCAGCAGCCGGGCCACCATCGGCTGCGACCAGCGGCGCAGGGCCAGTTTCGTGAGCAGGGAGGCGCACACCTCGCTGACCCGGTCGGCGGGCGGGCGGCGGGTCAGCAGCGCCATGGTCTCCCGGTCGAGGATGGTCTTCGGCGTGCCGGCGAGCCGCGGGCCGTCGTCGTCGATGACTGTGCCGAACTCGTCCCGGCCCACCAGCTTGAAGCGGACGTCCTCGGCGGCCGGGACGGCGTCGATGATGAGCAGCAGCCGCAGGAAGGCGTCCGAGACGTTGCCACAGCTGGCCGGGGTGAGCAGGGCGGCGGCCCGGCGGGTGTCCAGCGGGCTCATCAGCTCGCTGCGGCCTCCGTTGCGGTGCGGGGCACCGATCGGGCGGACCGCGCCCGTACGGGACTTGAGCAGGCCGTAGTCGAGGGTGGGCAGGCGCTTCGCGGCGGCCACGGCGATGGACTCGACCAGCGGCGCCTCCAGCAGCGTCTCGGCGGCCACCCATACGTGCCGTCCGCCGGCGGACCCGGAGGCGGCGACCACGTAGGTCAGCCCGGCCTCCTCCAGCCAGCGCAGCAGAGTTGCGAGGTCGGGGCCGACCTGTCCACGCTTGGTGTCGAGGTCGAAGCAGATCCAGCGGTAACGGCGCTGATGGCCGAACGCCGACGACAGGTAGACGGCGTACGGTCCGCGTGGGGCTCCGCTGAGGGTGTGCATGGAGCGCTCGGTGTACTTGTGCTGCCACTGGCCCGAAGAGTTCTTGGTGTCGACGCGCACCGACAGCCGCGGGGACAGCTGCAGGAACAGTTCCTGCAGGTCCGCGCGCGCGGCTCGGGGGGTCGGGATAACACCCGTATGGGGGTTGTGATTCGGGGCAGATGACGGGCTGTGCGCACTCGACTCCGCGGACACTCCGGGGGTCGGCGTGAGCTGTCCGGCACCGTAGCGGTCCGCTACGATGGGGGGCGCTCCTAACTCCATATGCACGCCGAAGCCCCCCTACCGCCATTCGGCGGAGGGCCTCAACGCGACCAACCAGGCGCGTTCAGGGTTCTCGACTCCATATGTGCGGTGTAGGAACACCACCCGCCCGACAGTCGCCGTGGAAAGCGTCTGTGGGGCTCGACTCACCTCCTCGTTTGTGAGGCGAGGCCCCCCGGTTGGAAGCCGGGGAACCTCTGGGACTGCGGCGTTTGGAAGACACCGTTGGACGGGTTGAGCAGGTACAGCAGTGCAGTGATGCGATGGGTTTCAGCGGCCTCGGAAAAGAACGCTGGACCCGGTACGTCGGAAGGGCGCCGTTGCCCCGGTTGGAATGACCGGGGCTTTTTGGCGCCCTTCGACGCTTTTTCAGATGATCAGCCGGTCATGGGAAGTTCCCCCTGGTCCGCCTCACCGAAGGCATCGCGGGCCCACGTCGGGCGGCCGTGCTCGTCGAGCTGGTCGCGCCGGATGAGTTCCGCGATGTACTTGCCCATCGAGACCCCGGACGCCTTGGCACTGGCGAACGCCTTGGCGTGCACCTCGGGCGGGACAAGTGGCGACAGACGCACCAGCTTGTTCTTGGACTTCGAGTCTGCGACGGGCGGCACGTAATCCCGATCGCGCGCATCCCGACTTCCATAGGGCCTAGACATGCAGGTGATCATGTCATGCCGCCCGTTCATGTACGTACTCAAAACGCGGGTGCGGCGCGTGTTTTTTCTGTGGCGGGAGGTTTTACCTGTCGCCCCCGGGTGAACGGCTGACGGGCAATTAGGGCACGTCGGTACGTTCGGGGTTACTCGGGGCGCTTCTCCCCGGAGAGGGACGGCGGTCATCGCCCGTCCGGCAACGTCACCCGATCCGGGCATCGGCGTCTCCTCCTTCTGCGTGATCGCACGGCGTTCTAGTCGATAGACGGACCGGGCCCCGGAATCGTTACAGCTTCGGGGACACCAGTTTTCGCACGTCAGGTGGTGTCCCCAGGGCTGGAACGGCTGTCCGGCGTGGTGTCCCGCCGGGCGGGAGACAGGGCGTCTCCCGGGGAGACGGCTGTCCGGTCGGGCGCGGCGAGGGGCATGGGTGGCGTCGTCACACAGAAGGGAACGTCGCCCTCCCGGATTCTGTTACACCCCGCCCGCCGGCCGGGACGGTCAGCGCTGGGGGAGGTCGAGCAGCATGGCGTGGAAGAGCGGCGCGTCGGGGATGCGCGGGCGCAGGTCTCCCAGCGTCGTCCAGCCCCACGACGCGTACAGGGCATGGACCTTGGGGTGCTCCTGGTCGACCAGGAGCGTGGCGCGCTCCTCGGTGCGTTCGGCGAGCAGCGCGTCGTGCAGGCGCCGGGCGGTGCCGGTCTTGCGCCACGGGACGCGCACCATCAGCTCGCTGAGCGCGTAGGTGCGGGTGCCGGTCTCCTCGACGGCGTCGGCGGGCACCTCGGTGAGCAGCCCGCCCCACCACGGTGCGCCGGCCGGGAGCGGGGCGCCGTAGGCGTAGCCGACGGCCTGGTCCCCGTCGTAGCCGACAGTGCACGTCCAGCCCGGTCGGCGGCTCCAGCCGTCGAGGCCCTGGGCGAACCGCTCGACGGTGGCGAACGGGTCGGTGGCCGCGGCATCCGCGTACACCTCGGCGTAGACGTCGAGCAGCAGCGGGCGCAGTTCGGCGGCCTGGTGGTGGTCGTAGTGCCGTACGTCTATCCCGGTGGTCACGGGCGGGCTCCTATGCGGTGAGGGTGCGCCGGACGGCGGCGAGCCGGTCGGCGATGCGGCGGCTGTCGAGGGAGGAGTGGTCGAGGCCGGTGACGGTGGCCGCGGCCTGCTCGCGCTCGCCCTGGGCCAGCTGGAGCTCGGCGAGCTGCACGCCGTAGTAGGCGCGAGAGCGGCGCATCGGGGGCGGGAGCAGTTGAAGGGCCTGGGCGGTGGATGCCTCGGCACGGTCGTACTGGCCCAGCGCCTGGTGCGTGATGGCGGCCAGCCCGGACAGTTCGGCGGGGGAGAGGAAGGCCAGCCACGTCGGGGCGGTCGCCGCGGTGTTGACCCGGTCGTACGCCTGCTCGGCGGCGAGCAGGGAGCGGGCGGCGCCGGTGCGGTCGGACGTCCTGGCCTGGCCGATGGCGAGGCGGGCGTGCAGCAGGGCGGAGATGTGCGGGTCCTGGCGGGTGCGGCGGTTGTCGAGCGCGGCCCGGGTGATCTGGACGGCCTCACGGTGGCGTCCCTCCATGCGGGCCTGCAGCGCGAGGTTCGACCACGCGCGGGCGCCGGCGGACGCGTCGCTGGCGAGCAGGGCGCTCTGCAGCGAGGCGGTGTGGAGCAGGGCGGCCTGGTCGGGGTCGCCTCCGTCGTGGGCGGCCCACCCGGCGGACGCGTACAGGCTGCTGATCGCGCCGTGCAGTGCCTTCTCGACGCGGTCGCCGTAGGTGCAGCCGTCCAGCGCGGTACGGAGCCGGTCGACGTAGGTGGTGCACACGCTGAGCAGCGGGCCCCCGCCGATGGAGAAGAAGTGGGCGTCCAGGCGACCGATGGTCGCGTGCACGCGGTCTATGTCGCTGGTCGACAGGCGTCCCCGGACGGGGGTCTCGTCGATGCCCAGGGCGAGCGCCACCGTGGCGGCGGCGGACGCGGCGAGGAACCTGCGGCGCTGCACGGGCTCCACCTCCTTCGGTGCCGGCGACGGCCTCGACGGAGGGGTGGGCAGGTTCGCGCTGTGCTTCCCGCGCGGAATGAACCCCAGCCCCTGGGCCGGACAGTCGAAGATCTGTTCCAAGGGCAGAAGGTATCGAGTCCACGGCCAGCGCACCTCGCCGGAGATCCAGCGCCTGACGTGGCGGTCCGTGCAGTCGCCCGGCTTGCCGAACATGTCCTCGGACACCTGGTTGACCTCGGCGGCGAGGGTCTTGTGGGTGAAGTCGAACTCGGTGAGCAGCGCCTCGAAGCGGGTGTTGCGCTGTCTGTCCATCGGTCCCCCGGGAGTGCTGAGCGTGGGCGCGACGGTAGTCCTGCCGCGTCTCTCGCGTTGGCAAAACTGTCCGGTCCCTGGTCCGTAGTTGCCCGGATTCCGGCCTGAGCCCACCCGAACGTGTGGCGGTTGTCTGGGAGTACGCCAACAACCGCGACGGGAGGGCGCCATGCCGACATCGCTGAGCAGCCGCACCGCCTGGTGCTCGTTGCCGGAACTGCAGGCGCGGGCCGGCGCACGCTGTGCTCCGGCGGCGTCTCCGTCTCTCCCGTCGGCCGTCGAGCCGGTCACCGCGGTGGCGCTGTACGCCGTGGTGCCGGTGCCCGGCGTCGAGGACCTGGTGCTCGACGACCTGGCCGTGTACGCGGATGCGCGGGGCTGGACCGTGCCGTCCGGCTGCGCGGTGACCGATCCCGGGACGCTGGACCAGGACACCGAACTGCGCGCGGGCTGGTCACGGATACGGGAAGCGGCGACCGGCGGGCGCATCAGTGGTGTGGTGGTCCCGTCCTTCGCGCACATCGCCTACCGCTGGAACGAATGGAACAACGAACGGGCCTGGCTGCTGCGGCAGGGGCTGTTCGTCATCGCCACCGACCCCACCGTGACGGTGGGCCTGGAGCCGGAGGAGCTGTGGTCATGAGCCACACCGTGTTGTACGACCCGGAGGGCATCCTGGCGGAGACGCTGCCGCTCGACCGTGACCCGCACCTGGCGCTCGTCGCGGCCGTTCTCGCCTGGGGCCCCCATCCGGTAGGACTGCGGGCGGCCGACTGCGCACAGATCAGCCTGCAGCTCACCGGGCACGCGCGGTGCGTCGCCTCCGACGTCCGCCGGCGCTACGAAGCGCTGCCAAAGGACAGCGAGCTGCGGCCGTTGACCCAAGCGACCCTGCGGGAGTCGGTGCGCCGCCTGTCGGTGCCCTCGTCGAACACGGTCGCGCACGTACAGAACCGGGCCCGGCTGGTCAGGGCGCTGTACCTGGCGCTCGACCGACTCGACGCCGTACAGCCGACCGTGGCCCCCTGAACCGCCTGCAGCCTCCCCCGTGGCTCAGGCGCACCGAAGCCCCCTGGCGGGTGGCCGCTCTCGTCTCACCCCGCCAGGGGGCTTCTCCATGCCCGCGCGCCCGCGTGCGTAGGACGGTCTCATAGGTTCCACGGGCGTACCTCTTCGCAGGTCAGCGCCGTGCCGCTCGGTCTCGCGAGTATCCCGGATGCGACCGCCCGGCGGACCGGCTGGGCAGGTCCTCGCCTCACCGGGCGGGAGATCCGGGCACCGGGCGGCCAGCAGCTGCCGGCGGGGCGTACGACGGAGCGGTGCGCTCGACCCCGGCGCCCCCTGATCCCCTGGGAGACCCTGATGGCTGATGCCGAGAACCGCCCGCCCGACGACGAACCGCTTCCCGCCTCCGTGGACCCCCTCGACGCGCCGCTGCATGTTCACCTGGCCGCGCCGGCGCGGTGGTTGCCCGGCCGGGCGGACCTGCAGGCGGCCGACGGCCGGACCCCGTCTGTGCCGGACAACCCACCGGAGAGCAGCCTTTGACCACAACCCCGTTGCTCCCTGGCGCGACCGGTCTGGGCCACGACGATGCCGTTTCGCGCCGGGGAGTGACGGGGCAGCGGGGTCCAGGGGGCGGCGAAGCCCCCTGGTACCACGCCGCCCGGCCACAGGTCTGTGCCCCGGCCCCGTACGGTCAGCGCAGCCGCTCGGCCTTCGCCACGACCTTCTGCCGTTCGCGCTCGGCGCGGGCCCGCACCTTGTGCAGCGCCCGCATGTCCACGGCCTCCTCGACGCCGGCGCGCACCAGGTCGGTCAGCAGCGTCGGGTCGAGGGCCTCGGCCTGGACTGTGGCGTGCATGTGTTCGCCGCGGCGGTCGGTGCCCTTCTGCGGGGCGGTGGCCAGCCTGTAGCGGGTGATCTGCTCGTCGGTGACGGCGAGGCGCTTCACGGTCGGCGGGGCGCCGCCCAGCTCGGACACGAACGCGATGACGTCCTCGACGGCGGCGTCCAGGATGCTGAGGCCGCTCGGGTCGTAGTCGCCGACGCTGAGCACGGTGGTGGGGACCTCGCGGTGCGCGATGCGGGCGGCGGCGTCGTGCTTGGCGCACACCGACTCGAACCCGCCGGAGCAGTAGACGACCACGCCGTACGGCTGGGTGACCTCGGCGATCATCGGCATCATGCCCTGGGCCTCGATCCACACCTCGACCGCCCGCGGCTGCCCCTCGGTCAGCGGCCGGGAGTAGTAGCGCGCGGACGTCCGGACGGACTCCCAGAACTCCGCTGGGCTGTTGTACCCGAAGGAGTGACCGGCTGAGGCGGCCCGGTCGTCGCGGATGGCGTTCATCGGGATCAGTCGGGCGCGCCGGGCCCGGTTGAGGGTCTCCTGCAGCCGGTCGTACGCCTTCTCTTCCTTGGGGTAGTCGAACGCGCCGACCAGTCGATAGAAGACCTGGCGGGCGGTCAGCGGCAGGTGCGCGCGGTACTCGTCGAGGACGGTGCGCACCTGCTCGACCAGGCGCAGGGTGTCGGGCTTCGGGGACCAGTCGGCGAACCCGCGCGGGCGGGTCCGGCGGTAGGTGCGTCCCGAGACGGTGTTACGGCCTGCCGTGCTCATGCGTCCATCGTGGCACCGGCCGGACGGCCCGGGTCACCCCCGGACGGGGTCGGTCACTCGGTGGCGGTGTCCGGCTCCGGCTGCTCCTGGGGGGCCCACAGGGGCGTCTCCGTGGGGTTGGGGATGACCGTGCGCGCGAAGGTCGGCGGGGGCGGCGGAGGCGTGAACACCGGGTTCTTCGACGGCGGGGGCGGCGGGTCGACCTGCGCCGGCGGGACGTCGTCCGGCTCGTACACCTGCCACGACCAACTGTCGTCGCTGCGGCGGGCGGCGACGATGCGGTCGCTGTCGGCTTCCTCGGCTGCTCGGCGGGCGCGGTCGAGGGCCTGGAGCAGCTGCAGCGCGAAGTCCGGGGGCGCCTGCTCGTCGTTGGTGTCACGGACCGGATAGTGCTTGTCGCCCCTGGTGTCGTGCACGACCACCCGCCCGTCGATGTCGTGCTCGATGCGTGCGACCCATCCCATCCGCAGCAGTTGATAGGGGCCGTCCCGGTGGGACGGATTCAGAATCCAGACGGTCGCGGGCACGGGCGGCTCCTCTGCTCGGTGATCCGGTGCCCCATCATCTTCGCGCCGGGGAGCGGCCGGGCTAGAGTCGGCAAAAGCGCCCGCAGCCAGCTCGAATGGCTGCGGGCGCCCCTGTGCGATGCGGTCGGGTGGTCAGCGGCCGGCGGTGGCCTTGGCGAGGATCTCGGCGTGGTCGAACGCCAGCGGCTCGGGGAGGCTGTCGAGCGGCCACCAGCGGGCACTGCGCGCGTCGTCCCCGGCAGTGACGGGCGTCCCGGTGGGCACCACGGCGAGGTAGGCGTCGGTGATGAACCGGCCGCGCGGGTCACGGCCGGGCTGGTCCCACCGGCCGACCGGCTGCAGCTGCTCGGGGTCGAGCCGGAGGCCGGTCTCCTCCTCCAGCTCGCGCGCCGCGGCCTCCCTGCTGTCGGCGTCCGTCGGGTCGACGTAGCCACCGGGCAGGGCCCACCGGCCCTTGTACGGCGGCCAGTCCCGCTCGATCAGCAGGACCTGGCCGTCGGGCGTCACGGCCACGACGTCGGCGGTGTACTGGGTCTCCTCGGCGGGTTCGGTCATCGGGGTACTCCTTCGCTGGTCGGACCGCCCGGCTCCCGGGCGGGGTCGTGCCCTGCTGTACGGGCCCGCAGCCAGCTCGAATGGCTGCGGGCCCGCTGGTTCTGCGGTCAGCGGTCGACGACGTCCTTGTCGAGGTCGCGGTGGACCAGGTCCACGACCAGGCCGCGGCCGACGAACTCCTCGGCGGCCTCGGCCAGTCCGTACTCTGCTGCCTCCTCGACGTCCCCGGCGACCACGGCGCGCAGTGCCATCGCCGTCGAGGCTGCCCGGTGGCGTCCGCCGGCGCACTGCGTCACCACGATGATCGGGGCGGCGGTGGGCCCGGCGAGGTAGCCGCCGATCTGCAGCGCGGTCCCCGCGAGGACCTGCCGTACGCCCGGGGTGTCCATCACGATGTCGCGCACGACCTGGTCGTGGGCGGTCAGCGTCCGCAGCTCCTTGTTGAGCTTGTGGGGGTCGCGGAAGTTCTCCCTCAAGTCGACGGCGATCGTCGCGCGCTGCAGGACGTCGGCCCACTCGCCCTGGCGCTCGTCGTGCAGGCGGCCGATGGACACGATCGTGACGTCCGGCGCCGGGGGCTCCTCGGCGGGGTTCGCCGCGGGGAGCGGCCCGCAGTGCCCGTCACAGCCCTGCCCGTCGTGGACGGTGCAGGTGTAGCGGTGGACCCGGGTGCCGTCGTCGTGCAGCTTCCAGCCCTCGGCGTCGCGGGGGCCGACGTCGTACGCCATGGCGTTCTCGGTGGTCACGCTCCCTCCTCGGGGGTGTGCTCGATGCCCGGCGGCAGGTCCTCGACCGCGAGGTCGGCCAGCTCGGCGGCGAGTCGGTAGATGGCGCCGGCCTGCGGGTGCGCGACGTACGTGACGGCGATGATGTCGCGCACCAGCCATGCGGCGTCCGTGGGGGAGAAGAACGGGGCGCTGCGGTTGCACACGCGGTGGGTGCCCCGGTCGACCTGGCCCAGCTCGCGCCGGACCCGCTCCAGTCGGGGCAGGTCGACGGTCGGGCGCTGTGCCTTGCGCTGGGCGGCGATGACGGTGTCGAGGATTGCGCGCATGGCCGGGTAGGCGGCGTTCCAGCGCTCGACCAGCCGCTCGGCGCTGGCCCAGTCGATGTTCTGGTTGGTGACGACCTTCTCGGCGGTGAGCGTGGGCATCAGCCGCGCCGGTACGTCTGTCTGGGTCTGGGTCACTTCTGGCTCCCGTAGAGGTGGGTGATCAGGGTGTCGAGCAGCTGGTAGAGGTCGGTGTGCTCGGTGATGGCCGGGTCCGCGATGTCGAGGTGGCCCAGCTTCCGGGACCGGGTGGTGAGCCGGGCGGAGGTGAAGCGGAAGCCGTAGGCGTGGCCCTCCCACTGCTCGGGCTCGGGGTCGTAGGCGAAGGTGGCGAGGATCTCGGCGGTGCGGCGCTGGTGTTCGGTGCGGGCCTGGACGGTGAGGCTGATGGTGTCGCGGCTGTCGCCGTGGGTCTGCGCCGGGTCGGTGGTGAGGCCGGGCAGGGAGCTGGTCAGTTCGGTGAGCAGTCCGGCCTCGCCGGTGACGTAGGCGCGCTCCTCGCCGTCCTGGTAGCGGATGAGCAGCTTGCTCTCGCCGCTCTTCCGCTCCTCGCCCATCAGGCCGGGGAACTGGAAGCGGCTGTGGCTGTAGGCGTGCCACTGCGGGCGGGTGGTCTCGACGGCGGCGTGCTCGCGGGCGCACCGGTTGCACAGCGGTTCGTCGTCGGCGTCCACGACGGTGGCGAAGGTGTCGATGCAGGAGAAGCACATGAAGCCGTGGATGTCCCGGTCCCAGCGGGGGATCGGGCTGCAGGCCAGTACCAGGTTGGACCAGGAACCGACGGTCGCGGTGACGGTGTTCTGGCGCTGGCCGGCGTACTGGGAGTAGACGGCCGCGGCGCGGTCGTAGCCGTGCACGGAGATCAGCGAGCGGGCCCAAGCCTGCTGGAGTTCCTTCGCCTCCTGGCTCATGTCGGGGCGGCCGTTGTACGGCACCAGGGAGCCGAGACCGGCGTCGGCGGCGAACAGGCGCTCCATCTCGGCGAGCAGGCGGGCGCGGGCGGTCTGCCGGGTCTGGACGGTGGTGGGTGACACGGTGGACTCCTTCAACGGAGGAAGCGGCGGACGGCCGCGGGCGAGGTCGAGGTGAGGATCGAGTCGATGCGGAGCAGGGTCTGCAGGCGCCGGTCGACGTCGGCGCGGTCCCGTGCGGGCACCCGGTCGAGTGCGCGCCGGGCGCGGGACGTCGCCCACCGGGCCCGCCGGTCGGTGACCCGGGCGCGGCGGCGGTACGTCGCCTCGTCGGGCTGCCCGGCGGACTCGGCGAGGAAGAGGCGGGCCCGGTCCTGCTCGGCGACGGCGGACCGCAGCCGGTAGGCGAGGGTGGCGGCCCGTCGTACCCGCCGGCTCACGCGGTGGCCAGCTGCCGGGTCTCGGCGGCCAGCCCCATGCGGCGCTCGTGGGCCTGGTCGAGGTTGGCGCGCAGCTGCTCGGCGGTCTGCGCCGGCGTCGGGTCGAGGTCGGCCAGCTCCTGTTCCAGCGCGGGGTGCCCGGCCTCCTGGATCTGCCGGTAGGCGGCCTCGTCCCGGGGCGAGGAGCAGTACCACATGCAGCCCTTGGCGGTCTCGGCGCGCTCGCGCCACATGTCGATGGCGATGCGGGCCTCGTCGACCGCGAGGACGTAGGCGTGGTGGGCGGCCAGCCACGCGGCGGCCGTGCTCAGCGCCTCCCAGCGCAGCTCGACCTGGTGCAGCAGGCGGTCGCGCTCGGCGCGGGCGACCTGCTCGTGGGCGAGGCGGTCGCGGACGTCGGCGTAACGGGCGACGGTATCCATCAGGGCAACCAGCCTCATGCCCTCGACCTTGCCCTCCTCGTACTCGGCGGTGGGGTTCTTGGCCCGCCAGCGCAGCAGAGCGGCGTCGTACTCGGCGTCCATCCGTTCGCCTACGCCGGTGAAGCCCTCGATGTCGAGCGGGGAAAGGTTCGTGATCACGCTGGTGCCCTTCGGTCGGTGGTCGGGGTCGATGCCCCTGGATCGCAGATCCGCGTACACGGTCGGCCGGCTGATGCGCGCGGCCTCGGCGAGAGCGGAGACGTTGGTCTCGCCCGCCTGCCACGCGGTGGCGAGCAGGTCGGCCCGGCGGCCGGGCTTCGACCAGTCCCGCAGTGCAGCCATCACGTCGTCTCGTCTCGTACTCACACAACTACGGTGCTGTAAAACGGCTTTACATGGCAAGTGGCTTTACAGTGCTCGGCCGGAACTCGTTACGGGATGTCCGGATCGCCCCTGTGGACGGGGAGTTGGCCGGATCGGGCCCCGGTGCCGTGGGGGGTGGCTACGGTCGGCGCATGGCGCTGGATGAGCAGATCGAGAAGGTGCGCGCGGAGCGGGACGCGCAGGACGCGGAGCAGCGGGAGGAGCAGGAGCGGCAGGAGCGGACTCGGGAGCGGCTGCTGGCCCTGGCCGGTGAGGGGGTCGAGCGGCTCCGCCCGTACGCGCGCCGGGAGACGGCGCAGTTCCTCCACGTCGTGCAGCCGTCCCCGGTGGGGACCGTGACCGGGCGGGACGGCCGGAAGTACCGGCAGGTCGACGGCCAGTGGTGCTGGCTGATGCGGGACGTGAGGCAGCGCGAGGTCGAGGGCGTCGGTCCCGTCCGCACGGTGATCGTGCTGCTGCAGGACGGGCGCTTCGCACGGGTCCGGCTGGACTGGCCGAAGCAGGAACCGGGGGTGTTCGTCACCTCGGTGAACGCCCACGAACCGGTGGCCGCCGACTTCGTGGCCGACCGGATCTCCTCGGCCCGGCTGAACGACGGGTGGCTCATCGAGCTGGAGAAGGACGTGGCGCGGGTGCTCGTCGACTGCGAACGCGGCGCGGCGCCAGCCTCGCCGACCGTAGGCTGACGGCCATGGACGACCGTGCTCTCTCCGCCACCGTCTCGGACGACGTCGAGTTCATCGGCGGCCCGTACGACGGGACGACGCAGACCCTCGCCGCGGCTCCCGGGGCGCCGGACGAACTGCCCGCCTTCCTGTTCTGGTGGGGTCCCGGCGAGGTCCCCGAACAGGCTGCTGCCGGGCGCACGGCCGAAGAGGTTGCGCAGACCCGGGAGCACTACCAGCTGTTCGGCAAGAACCTGGTGACGATGCGTTCCCGGTACCTGTGGTGCGCACCGCTCACCGCGGCCTCCGACGGCTGACGGACCGGCAGACGGCAGGGCCCCGGACGGTTCTCCGCCCGGGGCCCTGCTGCTTCCTCTCGCCCTACAGCACGCCGTTCATCGCGTTGTCCTCCCAGCCCTCTCCGTCGTCGAAGTAGACCTCAAGGGCTGAGGAGTTCGCGGCCCATCCGCCGTGCACGGCGATGGCCTTGCGGTCGGCTCCGGCCCGGCGGGCGGCATCGGCGCCGCCGCGGCGGGTGGAGTGCCCGGTGTGCCGCACGCCCAGGTCGGCGGCGGCTCCCAGCGCGGTGATGACGTCGCCGATGGTCTCCGGCTCCAGCCCGCCCTCCATCACGGTGTGCCAACGCGGGTGCAGTGCCCGGAAGGCGAAGTTGTCCGGGTCGGTGAGGCCGGCGGCGCTCCTCCAGGCCCGCCACGTACGGACCGGGCAGGTCGAGGGGCGGGAGCCCTGGGGGACCTTGACCTTGCGGGGCTTGACCTTGGAGACCCGGACGTCGACTAGCAGGCCGTTCTCGTGGTCGACCAGGTCCCGCAGCCGCAGGTAGGCCACCTCGTGCTCGCGGGCCATCAGTGCGAACGCGAGTGTGCCGATG
>NZ_CP117712.1 GCF_028622875.1 Streptomyces sp. MMBL 11-1
GACCGCCCACATCACCCCAGTTCAGAGGGAGAAACGAGAGGATGCCGTTGCGTCCCGCCCGGCGGTCCGGGGACAGGTCTTCAGCCGGTCACGCCCGACTCAATGGTCCGCTGCCGGCCCTCCTCCGCTACGCCCGCGGACTTCACCGTCGACCACCGACCGCCCTTCACCGGCTCCCGGGGCAGCCGGGCATCACCGGGTCCCGTCGTGGCTTCCAGCCGGGAGTACGACGGGGCCGGCCACACCGGGCCGTGCTGATCACCGGCTTGGCCCTGATGGGCGGCCCCGTTACCTGGTGGGCCGTGCCGGCCTGAACCGTCGGCAATCCCGCCGCGCCTCCACGGCAGTTGAGGTGATCCGCCCTGCACACGCCGTGCGACCGCACCGAGGTCCCCGCTGCCGCCGGCCGGGCAGGAATCAGGTGCTGGCCTTTGCCGAAGCCCAGCTGTGCGCTGACGGTACGCCGCTCGCCCCGGCAGCGCGGACACGCTGGCTCGACGCGCAACTGCTGCTTGTACCAAGTGGGTTCGAGCCTGTTTCGGCACGATACCGGTCTGCCGCAGGGTGAGTAGCCATGTGCCCCGTGGAGAGTGGCCGAGTCCGGCATAGTAGTGACGGATCCCTGGCGCTCACCGGGGTTGTGGTGGAGGTGAGCGAGGATCTCTGCCCGCGTCAGCGGGGGTGACAAGCACGGGCTTCCGTATCGGGCGGAGGACCTGTCACGCCTGCTGTAAGGGGATTTCCATGTCCCGGAGAAGAAGTTGACGGTGCAGCCGGTCACCGACGAATTGGAGCTGTACTGCTGGGTGGAAGAAAGAGTCCGGAAGCGCGAGCTGCGTTCCTCACCCTGAACCTGGAAGAGGGTGGTCCTCACAGCGTGCCATGACGACTCGCCCGATGGCCGGGAGAGTGGAGGCGAAGGCTTTCCATCGCATCGTGGCGGTCGTGGGAGTTCCGTTGCTGAGTATGCAAGCGGCCAACGAACTGCTGCTGGAGGTTGCTCCCCTCGCCCAGCGTGTTCTCGACGGCGCGGACATCATCTGGGACGGCCACAACATGGTCGGCCAGCTGACGACCGAGGATGCCGTCCGGGCAGATGCCGAGCTCGGGGCATGCTGCTCCGAGTCATGCTTCGGGCCCGAGGACCTGCTGTCGGTCTGGGACGTCTACGAGATGGGTGACACCTGGACGGCCGAGGAAGCCGGGGTCACCGCCAGCACTACGGACCAGGAGCTGGCAGAAATCAGAGTCCGGCTGCTGGAGAGGTGGCGAGCTGAGTAGGCGAGCCGAACCCTGTTCTCCACGGGTTGTGGGGGTATCTGGAGAACCTACGCGACGAGTTGTCCGGGTTGTCCCAGGAGTGAGGCCGTCCTCGCGGTGCCTCTGGGCAGCAGCCCTGGGGTACCGGCGACTCGCAGCCTACCTATTCCGGCCGGGCTGCCGACCGCTGCGCGGAGCGGCGTCTCCGGGGCCCGGGAGCGGCGCCACGCCGGCCGGGCGTCGCCGCTCCCCGTGGGCCCGACCAGGGCCGGGGGTGCGGTCGCGGCACCGGGCGGGAGGGCCCGTGGGTGCCGGGGGTTGTCGGGTTCTGCTCCGGGCGCGGGGGCCGGGTTCTACGGTGCAGCGGTGGGTATCGAGATGCCGCCGGTCGGCGGGGACGCGGGGCGTGGGGCGGAGTTGTCCGGGGTAGTGCCGGCGGAGGTGGACGAGGTCCTGGCCGGTGCGCTGGCGGCGCAGGGTGATGCGGGCGTGCGGGCGTTGGGGCTGCTGCTCGATGCGCGGCGCGCGTTGACGGGGGCGGGGTTCGCGCGGCCGGCGGAGGTGGCCGCGGCGTGTGTGCGGTCCGCGCGGACGCGCTGCTCGGTCTGCCCGGGGCCCCGCGGTCGGTGGGCCTGCAGGCCGCGGCGCAGGACCTGGTGGCGGCGCTGGACGCCGTCGGGACGCCGCCTGCCGCGGGTTTCCGGCTCGATCGGGGAGACGGCCGAGGGGGCCGCCGTCCAGCAGACGCCGTCCGGCGGTGCCGTTGCCGCCGGTGACGGCTCCGGTGATCCCCTGGGCGTGCCGGGCGGGGCGGGGGCGCGGTGGGAGCGGGTGATGTGGGCGGCGGAGGTGGTGCGCGGCGAGCTGGAGCGCCCGGGCGGCTACCACCGGGGGCCGGGCCCGCGGCGTCATCGAGCGGCTGACGGGCGTGACGCTGGGCGCGGCCCAGGAGCAGGCGCTGGACGTGTGGGGAGTCGTCTACGGCTGGCGTCGGGCATCCTGCACGGCCGTAGCGCCGGCCCCGACGATGCCCGCCTCCTGTACACCGAACTCCTGCACGCGGCCCGGGAACTGCTGGTGCCGCTGGCCGAGCGCGCGGCCCGGGTCCTTGAGCTCACCGCGCTGAAGGACCCGGGCGCGGCTGAGGCTGCCGAGCTCGCCCGCTGGGCGGACCCGCGCGCCGAGGCGTACTTCTTCCGTTCCGGCCCGGCACCGGTGTGGTGGGGCGTCCTGGCCGAGCACGCCCCGCACCTGCTGCTGCCGGACGGGTCGGCCGGCGGGCGGTGGCCGGCCGCCCCGTTCCTCGACGACGTCGCCGGCACCGACCCGGACGGCGTCCGGGCGTGGCTGACGGCACCGGACGGCCAGGACCCGGCGCTCAGCCGGGCGCAGCAGGTGGCGGCGGCCGGCCGCCCGGCTCTGGATGCGCTGCTGGGCCTCGCGCTGCGCCACGGCGACGTCGTCGGCGCCGCCCTGGTGCGCGCCGTCCTGGCCGACACCGCGGGGTTGCGCGACGGCGGGGGCCCGGCGGCGGGGGCGACGCTGTGCCTGGCGGCCCGCTGGGCCCGTACGGTCCCGCGGGCGGAACGGACACGGGATTGGATCATCGCGGCCGAGGGGCTGCTGGCCGGTGCGGTCGAGGACGAGCACGCCGGCCACCTGAGCCTGCACGCTGTCGCCGAGCGGGTGGCCGCCGCCGAGGAGGCGGCCGAGGATCTGGCGGCGGCCGGGGATCCGGCCGCCGCCCAAGCGGCGATGGCGGCCGCGCTGGCGGCCGAGGAGGAGATGCGGGAGCGGGTCGCCGAGCAGACGGCTGCACGGCTGCCCGGCCACGACGCCGCGGAACTGCTGCGCGAGGTCGCGCTGACGGCCTACCCGTCCGGCCCCAGCGGCCCCGCGCACGGGGACGTCGCGATGATCCGGGCGGTGCTGGCCGGCCTGCTCGCCCGCGACGTCGCGCTGCTGCCCGCCGCCGCCCGGCCGCTGGTGTTCCGCGGCGACCTCGACGGGGTGCACGCGGGCGACACGGCCGCGTACGGCGGCCCCCGGCTGGCGCGCACCGTCCTGGACCTGGCTGAGGCCGACGCGGACGCCGGCATCGCCCTGGGGGTGCGCACGCGCGCGTTGCGCCGGGTGGCCGCCGTCGACGCCCCGCTGCACGACCGCCTGATGGCCGCTCACCTCGCCGCCCGGCCGCCCGCACCTGCGCCCGCCGGGCAGACCCCGGTGCCCGCCGAGGTGGTGAACGAGTGGTGGGAGCGGGCCATCGAGCTCACGGAGCGTCTGGTGGCCGCACGGCCCGCCCCGGAGCCGGCCCGCCTCGTCGACCTCGTGTTCAGCACAAGCCCGCCGAAGCGCGCCGGGGAGTTGGAGACGCGGGTGCGCACCGCGCTCGGCTGGCCTCCTGCGCCCGCCGAGCTGGAGCAGGTCCTTCCCGCCGGTGCCGGCCAGGTGGACGGCACCAAGGAGCCGCTCGCCTCGTGGTTGCGGGTGTGGGACTGGTCGCCGCTGCTGCCCGCGCGTGTGCTGGCCGGCTGGGAGCCGGTGCTGGAGCGGGTGCGCCCGTTGAAGCCTGCCGGCCCTGCGGATCCGCGCACCGTCCCCGCGCCGGTGCCGGTCACGGCGACCACCGCCCTGACCGCCGAAGATCTGGCCGAGGCGGCCGAAGCCCGCGGGCCGGCGGCGGCCGCCGCCGCGCTGGCCGCGGCACCGGACGCAGGCGACGACGGCTACGCGATGGTCCTGCACCACCTCGTCGCCGACGCCCCGGCCGCCTGGACTGCCGACGTGCCCGCGATCCTGAACGCCCTCAAGACACCGGAGCTCGGCGCGTTCTACCTCGCCGCGGCCGCCGGCCACGCCGACCGCCCCGGCGCCTTCCCCGGCAAGACGCTCACCGGCGCCGTCACCGCGGCGCTCGACCTGCGCCGCGCCCTCGACGCCCCGGCTGCCACAGCCGCCCAGAAGACGGCCGCGGACCGGGGCACCGGGCTGGACTTCGCCGACCAGGCCCTGGCCGACCTGCTGACCGCCATGTGGCGCACCGACGCCGTCCTGGACCCGGGCCAGGAGAAGGACGTCCTGGCCCACCTGCACGCCCTGACCGCCGAGCTCACCGATCCCGCCGCCGACGCAGAGGAGGCCGGAGACGGTCCCGTTCCCGCCGGCGGCTCCGCCGGCGCCGTCGGTCCGGCCCCGGGGGCTCCCGCGGACCGCTCCCCCGCGGCCGGGAGTCCCGGGGGTCCGGTACTGCTGGGGTCGGACCCGCGGGTCCGGGCGCTGGGGTGCCTGCTCGAGTACGCCCTCCACCAGGCGCGCGCCCGTGGACAGATGCCGGCCGAGGTGCTCCAGGCGGTGGCCGGTGCGATCCCCGCGGCCGCCGCCCAGGACGCGGTGGCCGACGCGATCGGCGTACGGCTGCCCGCCCTGCACGACTACGCCCCGGACTTCACCGCCGTCCACCGCACCGCCCTGTACCGGATCCCCGCGCAGGGGCCCTCGCCGGCCGGGTCGTGGCTGCGCTGGGGACCGCCCAGCCCGCCGCTGCTCGCGGCCCTGGACCGCGCCGACCTGATCGGCGCGCTGCGCGGCGCCGGCGGACTGGCGCGCGACGCCGCGGGCCACACCGCGGCCGCGCTGCTGACCGATCCATCCCTCCTGGGCGAACCCGCCGCCTGGTGGACGCAGTTGGTCGACGCCGACGGTGACGAGGAATCGGCGGCCGCGGTCTCAGTCCTGCTGGAGGCGATCGCCCTCCGTGTGCCGCGGACCGGCGCCGCGCGCCCGCTCCCGCCGGCCGAGCAGGCGCGGACGCGGGCTGCTGTGGACCTGTGGCGTGCCGCGCTGGCCGCCGGCCTGCCCGCCGGCGCGCTGGCCGGGACGGGCGCGTTCGCCGAGACGGCCGTCGACGAGCCGGTGTGGCTGGAGCTGACGCGTACCAGCGCCGAGCACTCCCCGGCCCTGAGCCACGCCGACCTCGTCGCCGAACGCGCCGCCGCCCACCCCGGCAGCCAGGACGCCCTGCTGCTCGCCGAACTGCTGGTCACCCACGCACCCGGGACGTGGACCGACACCGCCGTACGCGGGCACGCCCGTACCCTGCTGGACGCGACGACCGCTCTGCCCGCTCCCGAACGCCCCCCGGCGTGGCAGGGGTTGAGGAGGGCGCTGGTCAACGCCGGCGACGTCGCCGCCGCCCGCCATCAGTAGCCGTCCCGCCCGGACACCGAGGAGAGGGAGAGAAGGGAGCCGGCATGCTGGGGCGCCGCGTCCACGTCACCGGGCCGGCCCGGCTCAAGCTCGGGGCCGAGCTGAAGAAGGCGTACACCGCGGGGGCCTCGGTCCGTACCCTCGCGCACAGTTGCGGGCGCAGTTACGGATTCGTCCACCGCCTGCTCACCGAGGCCGGCACCACCCTGCGCACCCGCGGCGGGGACACCCGCCGCCACGCCGCACGCTGACGGCAGGACGACAAGACGGCAGGACGGCAAGGGACGGCCGCGGACCGGCCGGTTCTCGCCCACGCTGCGCCCGGTGGCCTCTACGGTGCACCGGTGAGCACCATGATGCCGCCGCCCGGCGGCGAACTGCCCGACATACAGCTGCCGGTGGTCGACGAGGTCCTGGCCGCCGCCCTGATGGCGCAGGGCGCTGCCGGCGTGCGGGCGCTGGGTCTGCTGCGGGACGCCCGCCGGGTCCTGGCCGGTACCGGGCTGGAGCGGCCGGCGGAGGTCGCGGAGTCGTGCCTGCGCGGTGCGGCGGACGCCCTGCTGAGCCTGCCGGGCGCCCCGGACGCGGTGGGCCTGAAGTCCGCGGCGAAGGACCTGCTCGCCGCAGTGGACACTCTTCCCGGCCCGTCCGCCGCCGCGCCGCCGCAGGCCGCGCTCGGCCGGGTACGCCGGGCGGCCGGGGTGCTGCGCGGGCAGCTGACGCGCCCGGGGGGCTTCCACCGGGCGAGGGCGGCGGGGATCGCCGAGCGGCTGATGGGCGTGGCGCTCGGCGCCTACCACGAGCAGGCTCTTGTCGGGTGGGGCGAGGTGTACGGGAGGACGTCGGGCACGCTGCACGGCGGCGAGGCCGATCGGGCCGGCGCGGCTTCTGTCTACCGGGAGGTGCTGCTGCTGGCGCGGGAGTTGCTGGTGCCGCTGCACGGCCGCGCCGCCCGCGTCCTGGAGTTGGCCGCCCTGAGGGAGCCGGGCGGGGCGGAGGCGCGAGAGCTGGCCGGCTGGGCGGACCCGCGCGCCACCGCGTTCTTCTTCGGCTCCGCCCCGGCCGCGGCCTGGCTGGGGGCCCTTGAGGAGCACGCGCCGCACCTGCTGCTCACCGACGAGAGGGCCGGTACCTGGCCGGCGGCCCCGTTCCTGGAGCACCTGGCCGCCACCGCCCCCAAGGCCGCCGGGCTGTGGCTGGCCGACCACGCCGCCGAGCTCGCCCCGGCCGGGCCCCGCGTTCTCGGCGCGCTGCTGCGCCTGGCCGACGCCGGCGCCCTCCGCCCGGCCGGGGTGCGCGGGCTGCTCCCGCACGTGCTGTCTTCGGGCCGGGCGGAGGGGCCGGCCGAGCACGCGGACGTGCCGCGCCGGCTCGTGGCCGGCTGGGCGGGCACCCTCCCGGTGCCCGCACGGGACGGGGACTGGGTCCTGGTCGCCGAGGAGCTGCTGAAGGACGCCGTCGACCTCGGGCACGCCGGCTGGCGGGCCTGGCGGGACGAGCGCTGGCGCGCGCACGCCGAGCGCCGTCCGCTGCCCGAGCTGACCGACGTCCTGGAGCGCCAGTGGGCGGCCCGCCTGCCCGAGCACGACATCACGGGCCTGCTGCGGGAGCTGGTGGTGAGCGTCCACCCCGACGCCGGCGACGGTGGCGGCTCGTTCCGGTGGGCCCGGGCGGTCCGCGGCGCGCTGGCGGGCCTGCTGTGCCGCGACATCGAAGCGTCCGGCCGGCGGCCCTGGTCGGAGTTCGTCGACCTGGACGAGGTCCGCGTCCTGGACGCCACGCTCTTTTTGGGCCCGGTCCTGGACATGGGCCCGCTGCTGGCCCGCGCGGTTCTCGACCTCGCCGCGGCGGACGCCGCGGCCGGCCTGCCGCTGGCCGACCGTCTGCGGGCGTGGCCGAGGATCGCGGCTGCGGACACAGGAGTGCACGACCGGGTGCTCGCCGCCCACCTGGCCGCCCACCCGCCGCACCCCGGCGCCGGGGACGAAGAGGCGGGGCAGTGGTGGGACCTGGCGGTCGAGGCCACGGTCCGGCTGCTGGCCGGCCACCCGACGCCGGAAGGCGCCCGCCTGGTCGACCTCGTGCTCACCACCTGCCCGCCCGAGCGCACCGCCGACCTTCACCGGCGGGCCCGTCAGGCGCTCTGCGCGCCCGCGGCCGCCGAGGTGGAGCGCGTACGGCCCGCCGGCGCCGAGCGGGCCGGGGCCTGGTCACCGGTCCTGCCCGCGCCCCTGCTGGCCGGCCTCGACCCGTCGCACCGGGCCCGGCCGGACGGGCCGCCCGACCCGCGCAGTGCCGCCCGCCCCCTCTCGCGTCATCGCACCGCCCTCGAACTGGAGGACCTGCGGGAACTGGCCGCCGCGGGCGGCACGCTCGCGGCCGCGGCCGCCCTGGCCGGCGCCCCGGACGCGGGCGCCGCCGGCTACGCGATCGTGCTGCAGCGCCTGGTGGCCGCCGATCCGGCCGCCTGGACCGCCGACGTCCCCGCCCTGCTCACCGCCCTCGTCCTGCCGGAGCTCGGCGCGTTCTACCTCGCCGCCGCCGCGACCGCCGTCCGCCGTCCCGGGGCCTTCCCCGCCGGCCCGGCCGAAGCCGTGCTCGCCGCTCTCACGCTCAGCCGAACCCTGCCCGCCCCCGCCGACCCGCACATCCCCGACGCGGGCGAGCACGCCGGCCGGGCGTGGTCCGGCCTGCTGGCCTTCGTGTGGCGCACCGGGGACGGCCTCGGCGGTCACCTCCCGGCCGCCCTGGACCGGCTGCATGCCCTCGTCGAGCCGCTCACCCGGCCCGCCGCCCCGCCCCCGGCCCCGTCGGTGTCTGCCGGCGGCCCGGCAACGCCCGCCGCCGGCCGCACGGCCGGAGAGGAACAGCAACTGCCCGCAGGCCTGCCGGAGTCCCACCCGGCGGTGCGTGCGCTGGACTGCCTCCTGGACTACGCCGCCGCCCAGGCACCCCGGGACGGCCAGATGCCCGGCGACGTCCTGGACCTGGTCGCCGCCGTCCTTCAGGCCCGCGGCGGCGACGAGCCGGTCGCCGGCGTGCTCGGCAAGCACCTGCCTCTCCTCCACCGCCGCGCCACCGCCTTCACCGCCGCCCACCCCGACCTGTATGCGCTCGTCCCCGGCCGGCCCTCCCCGGCCGCCGCGTGGCTGCACGCCCGCCGCGGCCCCGGCCTCGATCCGCTGCTGCTCGCTGCCCTGGGCCGCCGCCAGCTCCTGGCCGCCCTGCGCGGAGAACCCGCCGGGACGCTCGCCTTCCGCGTGGTGCACGCGCTCCTGACCGGCCATGACAGCCTGCTCGGCGACCCCACGGCCGCCTGGCGGGAGTTGGCCACCGGTCCGGACGGCGCCGAGGCCGCCTCCGGCTTCCTCGGGTACCTCGCCCTGTTCACCTCCCTGCGCCCGCTCGACCGGACCTCGGTGGACACCGAGCAGATCTGGTGGACCGCCGCTCTGGAGGCCGGCCTGCCGCCCGGGGCGCTCGCGGGCGCCGGCGACTTCGCCGCGTCGCTGCCGGACGAGGTCTGGCTGCCCCTGGCCCGGCGCAGCGCCGCCCACACCCCGGCCCAGACGGACGCCGGCCGAATCGCCGAACGCGCCGCCGCGCACCCCCGTGAGCCCGACGCCCTCCTCCTGGCCGTGCACCTGCTCACCCGCCCCGCCCCGGATGGCGCGCAGGACAGCGACGTCCGCCATCACGCCCGCGCCCTGCTGCAGGCCGCCGAGGCATTGCCGGCGCCCGACCGCCCGGCCGAGGCCGCGCAGCTGCGCCGTGCCCTGGTCGAAGCCGGCGAGGTGGACCTCGCTCACGCTCCGGCAACGACGAACTGACCGGCCGGGCCCGCCCGCCGGCCGTCCTCCGGTCTCCGCTCGCCCGGCCACGGTGTGCCTGGCCGGTGCCGAAGGACCACGTGTTGGAGTTGCCGGTGTCGCTGCCCGTCCGCGCCGCACGCGTCCTGCAACTGGCCGGCTGGGTGAAGGCGCTGAGCGAGCACACCGAGCACCTGCTGCTCGCCGACGAGGTGACCGGCATGTGGTCGACCGCCCCGTGCCCTCGAGCACCTGGCCGCCGCCCCGGACACCGCCCGCCCGGGCCGGCCGCCCGCGCCCGGACAAGCAGTCGCCGGGGGTCTGGACACGCTGCGCCTGGCGCTGGCCGGCGCCCTGCCCCGCCGGTGTTGTCCGCCCGCTGTTCCCGTACGTCCGTGACGATCCGGCCCGGGGGTGCCGCGCCGGTCTCGCCGAGGACCTGCCGGCCACCGGGTCCTGCTCGCCCTCAACCGCCCGCCGCCCGCCCGTCGGCCCGTGTCCACAGGCCGCTGGCCAGAGGCTGCACCGCATGACGATCTCTTCGAATGCTTCCGTTGTCACCGCGCCGGAGAGCGGCCCGGTGGCGCACCGTGCCGCTTGGCTCTGCCCCGGCTGCTACTCCAACGTGCCTGCCGACCGTGTGCCCAAGGACTCGTGCGTGGGCCGCTGCGCGTTGGTACACGAGGACAGCGACGCCTGCCGCAACTGCCGGGAGTGGCTGTGCGTCGGGTGCGGCAAGCATCCCGTGGACGGTGTGCTGACGCTCTGCCCGATGTGCTGCGACGACTGAGCCGGTGAACGGTTCGACGTGGCCGGCGGACGGGCTCCGGGAGCGCCTGGCCGTGCTGCGGGGGTGGGCGCGAGGGGTGAGACCGGCCCGTGGTGCCCCGGCAGCCGTGCCGGAGCAGGAGACGACGCCCGCCTCCGCGCCCGGTCCGGCGCCTTCCGCTGCTGCGTCCCCTGCCGGTGACGGACCTGGTGGGCGGCGTGGTACCGGGAGCCCGGGAGCGCCGCCGGCACCGGTATCGCGCGGCGCCCGGATCGTGCCGGTGCCGGTGGTGCCGCGCGCCCGGTGGGAGGCCCGCCGTACTCCGCCGCTCCTGTACGCGCGGATGTCCCATAGCCAGCGGGCCGCCTACCGCGACCGTCACCCGCAGTGCCGGCTGTGCCGGTGCCGCCCGACGGCCGCCGTCGACCACGACGCGGTCACGGGGCACGTGCGCGGCGCGGTGTGCCGCAGCTGCAACAGCTGGCTGGGGTCGATGGAGGCGGCGCTGCGCGTCCCCGCGCGCGCCATGCAGCAGCAGGCGGCCTCCCTGCACTGGAGGTTCGAGGCCGACGGCACGGACGCGCTGGCCCACTACGCGGGCGAGTTGTCGTATCTGGGGCTGACCGTCAAGGAGTTCGCCGGCGGACTGCTCGCGGTGCGCCGGCTGCTGGCGGTGCCGTGTGTGTACTGGACCGACCAGGCCGCAGGGCCTGCCCGTGAGACCGGGTGGACGAAGACCGGGCCCCTGGCGGACGCCGAGGAGGCCGAGCGGCACCATCGCCGTCTGCGAAGCGCTTGCGGAGTCGCCGTTGTCGTCACCGCGTTCGAGCCGGACGACGGCGTGAACAGCCCTTCTCCCCGCGGTCTGGTCAAGTCCTTCACCGGCAGCCCCCAGCACCACTACGGCAGCCGGCGCACCGGCCTGGACCGCAGCGGCCCGCCCGGCGGCGGCCAGCAGGGGCCGGGCGGGCCCGGGCAGCCAGGCCGGGAATGACCGACGAGCCCGTGTGCCCGCCCGCTCCCGCGCTCTGTCGCCGAACCTCGGCCGTACCGCGACCGGTCCCCGGCGCCCGGTCGCGGTACGAAGCAGCTGCGCCCGGCGCTGGTCGAGGGGACCGCCCGGGGGCGCTCGACCGGCTGACTGGTCCGGGCCCCGGGGCCGGCCGGGTCGGGAATGATCGGGGGATGAGCGATGACCACCTCTCTGCCGAGCCGGCTCCCGCCCCGGCGCCGCGCCCCGATGCCCGTTCCGATGGCCGGGACGAGCTGCGCGCCCTGGCGGCGCCGCGGCGGCTCTTCGTGGACGAGCCCGTGTTCACCGCCGAGGGGCTGCCGGGGACGTTCCGGCTGCAGTTGTTCACCGCGCCCGGGGTACGCCCGGTCGCGGTGGCGACCCAGATCGCCGGCGAGGAGGGGATGGGGCTGATGAACGGAGTCGAGCGGTACGCGGGCGCGGTGTGGGAGCGGCACTGCCCCGGGCACGAGGTCCCGCCGGTGTGGGTGGAGCGGCAGCTGTGGCCGGAAGGATCACGGCAGGAGGCCCCTTTCCGGCGGGTGGCGTTCGCCGGCGCCGACGGCTACCGGCCCAACGGCCCGCACTGGACGGCGATCACGCACGAGGAACTGCAGGACCTGGTCGGCACGGAGGTGGCCGTCGGCCGCGGCGACGGCTACGTGCCGCGCCCCGCCGCGCCCGAGCCCCGGCTGGTGTTCGAGGAGTTCGCGGTGGCCCGGCTCGGGCGGCCGGAGCCGTTCCGCGAGCCCGGCTGCATGCCGGCCGGGGTGCGGTGGTGGCGGCGCTGGACGCGGCAGGTCCTGCCGGACCGCGGAGCCCGGACGTGCTGTTGGTACCACGGCGGCGACTGGCACAGGGTCAGCGCGATGGCGCTCGACGTCCTCCGACGGGCCCGGACGCAGAGGGTGGAGGCCGACGACATGGAGAAGTTCGCCGTGGCCCACGCGGCCGCGGCCGGAGCCACCGGCTGGGAGACACGGGCGCTCGCCACCCTGTTCAGCATCGCGGACGCGATCCAGCCCGACAGCGAGACCGGCTACATCAACGGCCAGCACCGGTCCCAGGCCCTGCTGGAGGCGGGGGTGCGCCGCACCGTCGTCCTGCGCCACGTCCACGCGGCGTAGCCGAGCTCGGCGGGCGGTGTGCACGACCCCGTACCGTCGACGGCCAGCCCGCCCACACCCTGCCGGCCCCGCGGCGCCGAGCCCCGCTCCGCTCCGCCCGCGCGATGGCCGGCGCAGCCGCCGGAACCGCGCGGCCGCTCCTCACCGCCGCCGCGATGGCGGGGCCCGGGGCCGCCCGTTGACCGAGCCGCCCCGCTGCGCCCTGTGAGCTCGTGAGCCGGGTGCGCTGTTCCAGCCTGCTGGCGCTGCGCTCTGCTGCATCCTGCTGAGTCAGTGAACTAGCAGGTCACGCTGTATGAGCACGCTGATATAGCGCGCTATGGCAGCACGCTTGTGTGTCATGAAATCCAAGCGCGGTGTTCTTACGTGCTGATCGTGTGTGCTTCACGGATGGCAACTTCCGTGCGGTGGCGGGTGAGAGGCCGATCGCCTGAACTGGGTGTTCTGTGGCCGGCAGGGCTGGGACCGTGATGGCTACGAGGGAGATTCGGGCGGTGCCGGCAGGGGTCGGCTTCTGCGGGGCGGTCAGGACGCGGAGTTCGGCCGGTGGTTCGTGCGGGGGCTCGGCGTCGCGGGGTCGGGGCCGTCCCGCGAACTCGGTCGGGGCGGGGGCTGACCGCATGGCGGAAGCCTTCGGCGGCCGGCGCGGTTCCCCGGCCCGCGCGCCCTGCGAGGTGCTGGAGCGGGTGGCGGTCCAGCACGCGGCGCCCACCGGGGGAGCAGCGTGCCGCCGGGCACCGCGAGGAAGACTCCGGCCGGCTGAACCGACGCCGCTTCGAGCCCGACCGCCCCGGGTGTCCGGTTTCAGCGGAGGTGGCGAACCACCTGCTGAATCCGGCGAGCCGCAGTTCGGGGCGCCCAAAGACGTAGTTGGGGGTCGGGATGACTGGGCAGAATGAGGCACACCCCAACTCGGCTACGGAGGCGAAGGATGTGACGAGACGCTTGGTGCACATGCGGTTGCGGTGGGGAAGGCGTTACGTGGAGGCTGAACTGTGGCGGCGCTCGGACGCACGGCAGCGGAAGGCAGCAGCGGTCGCCGTCGACAGCCGCACGGCGGTGCTGGCCTCCCTTCTGACCCAGGGGCTCGGCACGCGAGTGATGGTGTCGGAGACACCTTGGGGAACCGGGCTGTATCTCCTGGACCATGAGGGCCGGCCGCTCCGGAACTGGGGGGACGCGCCGGACCACACCAAGCCAGCCACCCACGCTGTGCGGGTGGCGATCGTCCCAGGCGATCCAGACGAACCGGTGGACGTCTACCTCGACCCGGTCGCGGACACAGAGGTCGAGTACGCAGGGAATGAAGCCCACCCAGTGGAGGATGCGGCCGGGCGGTTGATCCGTCACTACCGCCCCGCCTTTCCCCGCGCGGAGGCCGCCGGGCGGTAGGCCGATGGCCTCCGCACCGCTGGGCTCGCCAGATTCGGCAGGCGATTCGCCGCCTTTACTGAGACTGAACACCGGGCCGGCCGGTAACGCTGCGCCCCGGCCCGGCCGGTGGCCTCCGGGGCGGCCTGCGAGGGTTCCGGCCGCCCGGGGCCCGGGCCGCCCGGCCGCTATGCCTCCCGCGGCGTGTCCTGCTCGATCCCGAGAGCGCGGGCGACCTCGTCGAACACGTCGGGGTCGACGGGCCTGGGGGTGTCGAACGGCCAGTCCAGATCGACGATGACGGGCCTGTAGGAGTCCATCTGGCCAGCGGACAGGTCGACCGGGAGGGCCCGGGGCCCGTTCGCTTCGGCGAGGAGCCGGGCGAAGTCCCCTGCACTGGTACGGGTTTTGCCCGTGCCTCCGGGCTTGATGTGCTTCTCGGCCAGGAGCCGGCGCGAGAGGTCCTCCAGGTGCGGGATCCGGGCGGCGGCGGTGGGCGGGGCGGTCAGGGCGCGGGCCTGGTCGGCGGTCATGCCGGTGGCGGCGACGAGGGCCCGGACGGTGTGGTCGTCCAGGCCCTCGGCGAGGTCGTCCAGGCGGCCGGTGGCCGAGGTGCCGGGCTGAAGGCCCAGGAGTTCCATCGCGCGGTGCTGCTGGACTCCGGCGGCTGCGGCGACGCGTTTCACGTAGGCGTCGAGCCGCTCGGCGGGCCGGGGGAGAGGAGCGGCGGGGATCCGGGCCGGGAGGCCCTGCTGCTGCTCGGCGCGGGCGGCAACCTCGCGCCGGGCCTGTTCCAGGGTGATGCCGGGGTGGGTGCGCTTGTACGCGCGTACGGCGCGGTCCTGCTGGCGGTTGTTGCGGTGGGTCATGGTCTCTCGCGTCCTTCGTCGGCCGGGTGCCCCACACGCGTCGGCCGTCCGGGAGGGAGGGCATGACGAGTTGCTCGCGCGAGTCTCAGACGTCTTGGTCCCCTGGCGACGGTGTGGGCGTCGAGGTGGTGGTGGACCGGGCGCGGCGCGGTTGCCCTTGGTGCACGGCCATCGTAGTGGCCCCGCCCCGGCACGAGTACGGGGCCCGGCCGGGGCGGGGCGCTCACGCGTCGACCCAGTCCTCCCACCGGGGGCGGCTGAGGCGGACGCTGAACGTGTACGTGGCATCACCGGCGCGGTCGAGGCTGGCGGCGTGCTGGTGGGTGGTGAGGAATTCGCAGACGGTCAGGCTGGCGTGCGTGCTGTCGTCGACGGGGTGGTCGAGGGAGTGCAGCGGTTCGCCTTCGTAGGGCGGCCACTGGTAGGCGCCGAGTACCTCGGCGCGGGTCCATGCCCAGCTGGTGGCGGCGGTCGGGGTCGCGGCGCGGACGCGTATCACGTCGGCGCTGTCGGGGACGAGCGCGCGCAGCGTGTCGACGGCGGGGGTGCGGCGGGGCTGGTCGGGGCTGGCGTACGGGCCCATGCGGGGTGGCTCCTTGGGGGTGTTGGCGCGATCAGCGCCGGGCCGGGCGTCTGCTGGGGGAGGAGGCGGTCTTGTGCGGTGCGAGAGACGTGCCGTACGGCGGCTCCGGCGGTCCCCCGGCGCGGTGGTGCGGGCCGGGGCGGTCAGACCGTGGTGAGCTGGGCGAAGGGCGTGAAGTCCACGATGACGACGCGCTCGCCGGGCTCGACGGGGATCTCCGCGCGATCGCGCGTGGCGAAGTCGCGGTGGCCGACCGGGAAGCTGTGGATCACCCGGCGCAGGCGGCTGCACTGGAACCGAGCCGTGTCGGAGGCGAGGGTGATCGTGCCCCAGCGGCCGTCGGGGCAGGTGATCCGGCGGAAGTCGGGCCGGGGTTCAGCACGGGGTCTCCTGGCGGTCCGCGGGCGGGGGCTGAACGGTGGTGGTGAAGCCGGGCTGTTCCCGGACTCGCGGCCCGGGGGCTGCGGGCCGGGTGGCGGCGCGTACGCGGATCACGGCGGGAGTCGAGGGGGTGGACGGCCCGTGCGGGGGTCAGCGGCGCTTGCGGCGCCGGGGCCGGGGGCGCTCCCCGGCGAGGGTGCGTTCGCGCGTCGTGACGGTGTACACGCGTTCGCGCAGGTCGAAGACCACCCAGGGCCCGTCGCCGTTACTGCTGGAGGCGTACGGCTGGTGCTGCCAGTTGTTGGCGGTGCCGTAGCGGTCGTGGAAGTCGGGGTGGACGCCGGCGGCGACGAGCGCGTTCAAGGCGCCCTTGAGGTTCTGCCAGAGGGGGGCGGTGTCGGGCTGCGTGATGGTCTCCATCGGTCGGCGCTCCGTTCTGTGCGGGGTGGTGTCTGCCGGGCCGCCGTGACGCTTGGGTGTGCGGGGCGGCGCGATCGGGTCGCCGGGCCGTTCCGGCCCGCTCTTTTGTCTATTAAGACTGTACGTAATGTGGGGGCTCTTTTGCAAGTCTTAATAGACGAGAGGGGTGGAGGTGTGGGCCCTGGTGGACAGGTCCCGGGCGGCGGGCTCGGCGAAGGACATGACCGACCGACGTACGGGCCCAAGGGGCGGCTGCGGGGGTGTTGGGCGGGCTCGTGATCGCAGGGCGGACGTCTGCCGAGCAGGGGGCGCCGCGTCGCGGAGGCGAGGGAAGGGGGCGCCGGCGGGCTGGTCTCGGGAAGCGGTGAGCTGGGCGCCGTTGGCGAAGCCCACGGCGGCGTGCCGCTGCGCCCGAGGGGTGTCCCCGGCCGCACGTTCGCCGACGAGGGCCGGGCGGCGCCGGGCCGCGGACCCGCTCGGCGGGGTGCGGGTGGAGGCCGGCGCGGGGCTGCCGGACCGGTGGCGCGTTACGCCTCCCGCCCGGGCTCCACGGGCACCTGCGCCGGGCGCCGCTCAGGGGGTTTGGGGCGTCTCCAGCACCTCGCACCGGTGGTGGTGCTGGGCGCAGTGCTCCCAGCGACGGGGCGGTTGCCGGCAGGGGCGCTGTCCGGCGGTGAGCGGTTGCGAGAGGGGGAAGTGGCGGCAGCACGGGGGCTGTTCACCGTGGTGGAGTACGGCGGGCTGCGCCAGGCGCTCCCGCTGCTGGCCGCCCGTGCCCGCGAGGCCGGGGTGACGGGGGCGGCGCGGGCGGCCGCGACACCGCTGCGCCGTATCCGCGCGCAGTTGATCCCGGGCTCGGTCAGGAGCTCCTGACGCGGGCGGAGGCACCGCTCGGCGGGGTGCCGGGGGTCATCGCGCCGGACGTCGCGGGCATCGTGGGGGTCTTCTCAGCGGCCGAGCCATTGCCGCTCGACGACGATGCCGTCTCCCGCGTAGCTGTGCCACAGCCGGGGGCCGACGCCCACCCAGGCCGGGAGGCCCGGCGCGGGCAGCGGCGGGCGGCCGGACCGCTCGGCGTCGTCGGCCAGCAGCCGGGCGAGGCTGTTGCGGTACTCCTCGTTGCCGCGGTGGCCGCGTTCGACGTCGGCGAGGATCTGCCGCAGCGGGTGGGTGCGTACCTCGATCCGGCCGCGGTGGGTGGTGTGCTGGTTGTGGGCGAGGACCTCGACCCAGGACCAGGCGTCCAGCCCGCGCGCGAGGGCGATGCGGTCGATGCGGTCGGCCAGGGGCCCGCCCCCCTCGGTCCAGGCCGCGTACAGGCGTACCGAGCCGTCGGGCTGGGGCACGTCGGTGCGCACCAGCGTCTCGGGCCCGGCCGCGGCGACCGCGCCGGCCACGACGGCCTGTTCGACCGGGCCGCGGCTCCCGGTGGGCGCGAGAGCTGGGCGTGCGGTCGGGGGCGGGGCCGTGAGGACCGGCACGGGCAACTCCAGCGGCGGGCAGGTGGGCAGAACTCCGCATCCTCAACGACGAGCCGGCCGCCCGGTCACGGCCCCCGTACGGGCATCCCGCCCCGCCTGGGCAGGTCCGGCGTCCCGGAGTGGGCCACGGCGGGGGCGCGCGCGGCCCGGTGCGCGCCCTGTCAGGTCGGCCCAGCCATCCGTAGCGTCGTGACGAGCCCGCGCGGTCGGCCGCGCGGGCTCGGATCGGAAAGGGGCGGGTGTGAAGCGACGGAGCGTGCTGGTGGCGGGAGTTGCCCTGGGAGCCGGTGTGGCCGGCGGGCCGGTTCCGGCGTGGGCGGCCGCGGAGCCGGGACTGTCCGCCGGCGACGTCGCCGGCGCCCGCCGGCTGTTCGCCGCCGGCGCCTACACGCGGCTCGGCGAGGTGCTGCCGCTGCTCCTGGCCGCCGCCGCGCGCAGCGCCGAGCGGGGCCCGGCGGGCGCCGCCCGCGCGGCCGGTGTGTGGGTGCTCGCCTCCCAGCTCGCCGTCAAGCAGGGCCGCACCGGCCCCGCCGGCGCCTTCGCGGAGCGGGCCGGCGCCGCGGCCCGGCGCTCCGGCGATCCGGTGGTGCTCGCCGCCGCGGCCCGCGCGGCCGCGCCCCCGCTGCGCCGCACCGGCCACACCGACGAGGCCCTGCTCCTGCTTGCCGAGGCGCGCGCCCACCTGCTGGCCGGCGCCCGGCCCACCGCCGCCGAGCTGGAGGCGGCGGGCCTGGCTGGGCTCACCGCCGCCTACACCGCGGCCCAGGCACACCAGCCGGACCTCGCCCGTGACTTCGCCGCCCGGGCCGAGGAGGACACCCTCCGTCTCGCCCGCCACCCGCACACCCCCGGCCGCCCCCGGGAGCTGACCGCCGGCCAGTGCGCCCTCTACGGGATCGGGATCCACCGTCACCTCGGCGACGTCGACACCGCCCTCGCCCACGCCCGCCGGCTGCGCCCCGACTGTCTGCTCACCGCCGAGCGCCGCGCCCGCGCCGCCACCGACACCGCCCGCGTCCTGCTCGACGCCGGCGACGCGGCCGGCGCCTTCGCCCAGCTGCGCCTGGTCGAGGCCGCCGCCCCGCTGGAGGCCCGCCGGCCCGCGGTCCGCGCGCTGACCGCGCACGTCGCCGGGCTGCGCCCTGGACTGCCGGGCCTGGGCGGCTTCGTGGCCCGCACCGTGGTGTCCCCTGTGTGAGCTGCGAAGGGAGCCGTTGATGCCCCGGCCGCTGGCGGGCTCGGGACCGCGGGGCGGGCGCCTACCGAGGTGAGGAGGCGGCCCCGTGCGGCGTCAGGGGACCTCGGGGCGCCGGGTGCCCGCGCCGGCGGCTGGGCGCACGGGGTGAAGTCCACGAGGCACCGTCGCCGGGCTCGGCGGGAATCCTCGCCTCGCGTCCGTCGGCGAGGGCGCGCAGCGGAAGCGGGATGGTGCCCGGCGACGCGCTCCGCGCACCCCCGCCGAGCGCCGTTCCTTGCGAGCTCGTACGGGTGCGAGAGCCGTTCGGGCCCGGGGCGCCGCTCAGGGGGTGCGGGTCGTCTCCAGCACCTCGTACCGGCTGTGGTGGTGCTGGATCGCTTCCCCTTCGGCGAGGCGGATTCCCCAGCTCTTCTCCGCTTCGTAGCCGGCGGCGGTGAGGTCCGCGCCCAGGTGTCCGGCGGCCTCGTAGGGGCTGCCGAAGGTGCGGGCCGTCTACGTGTCGGCCTCCAGGTCGGTGACCCTGGCCTCGTAGCGCTGGTCGCCGGCCATCACGTCTCCTCGTCCGGTGTGGGATTCGCGGGGGTCAGAAGAACTGGGTGGTGTCCGGCTTCTCGTCCCGGCGCTGCGCCTCGTCGATGAGGACGGTGTTGGCGGTCGGGGCCCACCAGAAGTTGCGGTCGAGTTCGTCGGTGCCGTCCGGCTTGGTGAGCGTCCCCCGGGTCAGGCGGCGTTCGATGGTCTCGTTGTCGACGCCGAGGGTGGCGGCGAGGTGGTTGGTGTAGACGCGCCGCTTCCCGGTGGCGGGGTCGATGGTGGGAGCGGCGGGGAGCCAGCGCCCGCGTCCCTTGGAGCGGAGCGCCTCGACGATGCGCCCGTCGGCGTCGAGGTACCCCAGCGCCTTGCCCAGGGCGAGGACGACGTCGACGGGGAAGCGCGGCCGCGTACTGGCCGTCAGGGCGGGGTCCAGGGGGGTGCCGAGGGCCTCGGCGACGGCGTGCAGGGCGGGCTTGGTGGCGGGCGGCTTGCCGTCCATCGCGCTCTGGCCCGGGGGCTTGTGCCACCGGTGCACCGTGCCGCGCGAGGAGAGCCCGAACGCCCGGCCGATGTCGGCCAGGCTCAGGGGCTCCCGGCGCAGGGTCAGGTCGATGTCCGGCTGGTCGGGTGTGCTCAACGTTCCATCCTGTCTCTTATAGCAATCACGGCCGAGAGTATGGCAACGGACCGGTGGACACCCGGGCCGGGGGACACGGTCATCCAGTTGCCGGATGCGCCGCTTCCACGGCGTACCGGAGGTCGCACCGGACGGTGACTGGTGTGTTCGCCCGGTACTCGAACGCGAACTCCTCACCCGTGTCGAGGTACTGGCCGGTGCCCGAGAGGCGGTCCCACTCGCCCGGGGCGGGGGTGACCGTCATCGCGGTGAGGACCGCCGGGCGGTGCGGGGCGGCCCGGTGGGTGCCGAAGACGTCCCCCACCGTGAGCCGGCTGGCGTGGAAGGTCGTCCACTGCTCCCGCTCGAAGCCGGGGACGGGGGCCGCGGCGAAGGCGGACGTCGAGCCCGTGGCGGGCTCGTGCGTCTGCGGGGCTGAACGGCGGGTGAGCGTAGGGGTGTTCACGGGTCTCCCTGGGGTGTGCTGTGCGGCGGTGGCGGGGCCCGGCCACGCAGGGCCGGGCGGAGGATCAGGCGGCGGCGCTTCGCGTGGTGACGGCGGGCGCGGGGGAGTCCGAGACGATGAGGCGTCCGTCCCCGGCGGGGTGCTCCCGCACGGTGAACCGCTGCTCCAGGTGCTCGCGGACGGCCTCCAGCTTCTTCTTCCGGAGCGAGCCGTCCGAGCCCCACGCGGCGTGGCTCTCCACGTAGTCGACGATCACGCCGTGCGTGTACGAGGTGCGGACCTGTGCACCCTCGGACCAGCGCCGCCCCGAGCGGCGGCCGGTCGACGTCCGGCTCAGGTCGAAGACCTTGCCGAGGTGGTACCGGACTGTCCCGTAGGAGGCGGCTGTCATGATCAGGTCCTTCTTTCCTGGTGTGCCGGGCAGCGGCTCCCGTTCGGGCGTTCAGGGCTCCGCAGGCATCTCGGCGCGCCATATGTCTATTAAGACTGTACATGTCGCATGATGGGAGCGCAAGTCTTAATAGACGATCGCGTCGGGGTCCGCCCCTGCGCCGCGGCCGGACCAGAGGCGGCCGGGACGCGGCCGCGGGGGCCGCCGATCGCGCACCGGGCGCGGACGGGTGCGGGGCGGTCCGGGCGCCTCGGCGGCACGCCGCCGAACCCCGCGCGAACGCGGGAATGTCGGGCCCGGCGCCGGGCCCGCGGCGCGCCCGCCGTGATGCCGGGTCGGCGGCGTACGCCTCGGGTTCGAAGGGGACTGAAGGCGGCGTGCGGGTCGGCGGCGGGCAGGAGTGCAGCACCTCCTCGCCGCGCCCTGGCGGGGCGACGCCGATGGTGCGCCGGAGGGGCACGCGCGGCGTCGCGACCGGCGAAGCGCCGGGCGCCCGGGCGGCGCCGGGGGCTGTGCCGTACGGGGCGGGTGACTCTTGCGTCTATTAAGACTGTACAAGTGTTCGCGCATCATGTGCAGTCTTAATAGACGAAAACGTGACTGAATCCGACCCCCCGACGGAGGCCCCGTGAGCCCGCTTCAGCCCGGTGACCTGGACCCCTACGAGCATCTCCTCAACGCCGAGCTGCAGCCCGTGACCGATTCACCCTGGCTCGGCCGGTCCGTACGAGGCCGCCGGGGGAGCCGATCCACTGTCCAGCGCGTCTACGCCACGCCCTTCGGAGTGGACGTCGCGCTCTGCCTCTACCCGATCCACCGGGCGTCGATCTACGACACCCTGCGCCTCGAAGTCACCGACATGCTCTCCACCCCGGGCGCCCCGGCTGCCCGGCGCACTGCCTATCTCCGCAACTACCGCGAGCTCCTGCGCCTCCACGACCGCGCGGCAGACGACCCGACCGGCCGCGTCCGGCGGGCCATCCAGCGTCGCCAGGCCTTCTACGAGCAGTTCCTCAACGCCAAGGTCTACGTCGAGGCGGCTCTCCTCGAAGGGGTGCAGGCCGGAGACCGGGTCGTCGACAGCCTCGGCGTACAGATGACCGTGAACAACCCGGACGCCAAGCGCGACCGGTTCAGGAACTGGCGCACCGAGATGACGGTCACGCTCGCTCCCCAGCACGCCCGCCTCGCTAACCACTGGCGCCCCGCCGGTACCGAGATCAGCTGGCCCATCCGCCACGTGGGCTGGGGCCTGCTCCCCACCCTCGGTCTCCTCTGACCCGGCCGCCCGGAACAGAAAGGGGCCCCACCCGGCGAACGTGTCCCCGGCCCGCGCCCACGTGACCAGCTCCCGCTCCGGACGCCCTCCGCGCCCCACCGGAACGAGATCAGGGCACGTTCACGACCGCGACGCGGCCATCGGGCGCGGGTGGCCGTGCGCTCGCGGGCGAGGACGTCCGGCGCCTCCGCGCGGGAGCCGCGGCCAGAAGGCGCCGGCGGGGCTCCGGGCCTCCGGCGCAGGGACGGCGGCGCCGCCTCACGCGCTGCGGACCGGGGCGCCTTCAGGCCGGCGCCGGTCCGAGCGGCGGCCGCCGGGCGTCCGGGTGCCCAAGCCTGGTGCAGCAGGCGAGCCCGGGCGGGGTCAGAGGCCGAGGACCGGGGGGCCGAAGGTGCGGAGAAGGTGACGTTCGGCGGGGGAGAGCCCGGGGCGCCGCGCGGGCTCGGGCCGCCGCTCCGTCAGCAGCCCCTGGCGGCGCAGTTCCTGAACGAGGCTCTCGGCCGCGTCGGAGAGCGTCAGCCCGGCGCTCCGTTCGTCCTCTGCGGACCACGAGGTGCCGGGGGCCGGTTCCTGGCGCATCTGGTCGATCTCCTCGACGACCGCTTCGGCCAGGTCGACGAGGGTGGGGCGGGGAGCGGTCATGGTCGGGCCCTTCTTTCCAGGGGTGCCGGTGGGCGGGTTCTCGTGCGGGTGTTCAAGGTGTCTCGTAGGGCTCCTCGACGAACGCGGCGGCGGCCCGGGCCCATTCGCCCCGGTCACTGTGGGCGTCCGGCTCGGCGGCGGCACAGAACAGCGCCCGCTTGACGCACTCGGCGCGCAGTCCGTCGTACCCCCAGCGGGCCACGGCCTCGGCCCGGACCTGCTGCGCCTCGTACGGGGTGACGAGAGTGCCGGTGTCGTACATCGACAGGTACAGGGCCATGGCCGCGAAGCTCAGGTGCACGACGGATCTCCTTGCAGCAGGGGGAAGTTGGGGGATGAGGGGCCCGGCGGAGCCGGGCCGTGGGGGCTACGCCGCGTCGCGCGTCGCGTTCCAGACGCAGTTCCCGCCGCAGACCCAGACGTCGGGCCAGTCCTCTTCGCCCAGCGCCGCGCCCGTCGGGTGCGGGAGGCGCTCGACAGCCGTGCCCTCGCAGCCGTAGTACCCGAGGTCGCACGCGGGGAGGGGTGCGGCGCGGATGCCGTTGAGGATTCCGAGGTCGTTCGTCATGCGCCGCTCCTTACGTCCGCGTGCCTTCCGACCCGCCCCTGTTGTCTATTAAGACTGTACATTGCGTGCGGCGCGGATGCAAGTCTTAATGGACAATGAGGGTCGGGGGTGGGGTGCGGGTGCGCAGGTGGCGTAGCGGGCATGGGTGGGACGCGGTATGGGGCGCCCACCTGCGGCGGCGCCCGTCGCGGTCAGGCGCCGTTCGGCACCTGCGGGGTGAGGGCGAAGAAGCTGCCGCCCGGCCGGTGGCGATCTCCATGGCGGGCAGGTGCGCGGGGAGCCCGGACCCGGGGTGCTGGCGGGGACCGTGGAAGTGGCCGTGGACGTCGGCCAGAGTCCACGCCACGTCGTGGTGCTCCGTCGCCCGGCGCTCATGCGCTTTCTCCTTCGTGGTGCGGCGGTGCTCTCCGCGACGGGGGGACCGGCCCACGGGATCGGGGCCGGCGCTCAGTGCCAGCGCAGCAGACGGGCCAGCCAGCACGGGCGGCGCTGCTCGCGACGTCCTCGGCGCACGTACGCCTGGATCATCGCGGCCACCACTTCCGGATTCGGCGAGTGGTGCCACTGGAGGTTCACGGTCACGCCTTCGCGGAACTCCCCGTAGGGCCTCTCCAGGAACAGGGACGCGCCGCCGTTCTTGAAGCGCCAGACCATCCAGACGCGGTCCGTGTCGTACCGGCGCTCGTACACCTCGGCCGCGGGTGCGGGCGGCAGCTCCAGCAGTCGGGCCACCGCATCGGTGAACGCGACGAACCCACGGGTGGGCGACTCGCTGGGGAGGCGAGAGAGGAGCCACGGGGGCAGGGGCATGACGGGCTGGAGCCTTTCTAGGGGCGCCCCGCAGCGCCCCGGCGCAGCACGAGGCCGGGGAACCGCTGACAGGGCGGCAGAGGGGTTTCTGGGGTGCCGCCCGACGTCGGCCGGACGGCACCGTACGGATCAGGGGCGGCGGTCGGCGACGTACTCGACGGGGACGTCCACGCGGAACAGGGCGCCGAACACCCGCCGGGCGTTGGCGGCGGCGTCCAGGCGGCCGTCCCGCTTGCGGAACTTCACGACGATGGGCGGGTGCGCGGGGATGTGCCCGACGGACGAGTCCACCCCGGCGGTGATCGTCGCGGTGACGGTCCAGCCGGTGCCGGAGTCGCTGCGGCAGTGCACGCGCACGGTGGGCGTGCCGCTCTCGACGGCGGACAGCTCCTCGGGCACACCGTCGACCGCGTTGTACGCCAGGGCCGCGGCGCGGATCCCCTCGGCCGTGGCGGGCATGTCCGTGCCGTGCATCCGGTGAGCGTGCGGAGCGACGGTCAAGATCACCGCACGGGCCCGCTCCACGGCCGTACGCGCCTTGGCGTGGGCGGCGTTGCGGGTGGTGAGGCTGTCGGCGGTGCGCAGGGCCTCCCACGCCTCCTCGGCGGCGTCCCGTGCCTCCCGAATCTCCGGGTGCAGCCCGAGGGGCGCGGCCAGGGGCAGCGTCTCCATGTGACAGGCGACCGTGTGCAGGTCACGCGGGGACTGGCTGAGAGACGCGTCCCTGACGGCCTCGTGCGCGGCGAGCGCGGTGAACAGGGGCGCGGCGGCGGCCGGGGGCATCTCCGCGGCGATGGCCTCCCGGATCACCGGGTACAGCTCCGCCCCGGGCCGCTTCACGCAGTGGGCGAACGTCGCACGCAGTGCCTCGTCGGACGGCTCCTCGGTGTGCTGCTCCGCCCACCACTTCGCAGCGAACCCCACCGCACGGCGACGGGCCTTGTCGTCCGCCGGGGGCTTCGGCTGGCCCTTCACATCCCCGAGCAGGGAGCGGAGAGCCTCGACGTTCCCGCAGAACTCGCCCAGGAACTGCACCTGCCCGGCTGCACCCTGGTTGTTCACGCTGCTCGCCCGTACGTCGGCCACGCCGTGGACCTCCTCGTACGCGTCGTCATCGCTCAGCTCCGGGTGTGCACCGCCGTTGTACTCGTCGGCCCCGTCCTCGTTGGCCGCGTCGTACACGGCTTCGGCCAGGTCGCCCTCGCCGATGCCGAACTCAGCCACCAGGGCGTCGGCTTCCTCCTCGGAGATGACGGCGGCCGGCTCCTTCTCGGCCGGGGGCGTCACGTCCACGCGGAGACCGCGCCGTGTCGCCGTGTTGCGGCTCTCCACCCGCCACACCGTCCAGCCCGCCCCGCGGAACGCCTCGGCGATGTCGTCAAGGGCCTGGTTACGCGCATCCCGCAGAGTGCGCGTGTCCCGGGACCGCATGCCCCGCTCCTCCTGCGCCCCGTCGATGAACCAGGCGACTTCCAGCGTCCGGCCCGCGTGGGGCCTCACGAACGCGCCCTGCGGTCCCTCCGGGCTGTGCCACTCCCGATACAGCATCTTGCGCCCGGGAACCGTCGCCACCCGCACCCCGGCGGACCGCAGGACCCCAAGGGCCTCGCCCACGCCCGGCAGCTCCGCGTACTGCGGGAGGGATCCGACCCCGTCCGGCTCCGGCTCGTGCCACAGGGAGATGGAGACCGGCTCGACCCCGTCCAGACGCCGCGGGGGGAAACGGTTCGACAGGCGTACGGAGATGGCGTCGATCAGCGCGGCGTCATTCGCGCGGGGGTCGTAGTCGCCACCGTCGGCGATGCTGTCGCGCAGCGCGTGCACCTGGTCGCCGCCCATGTGGTGGAGCTGCTCCCGGATCGCCCAGTACCGCTCAACGTCGGTCAGGACGACGCGGACACCCTCGGCCGCGGCCCGCGCTCGGATCAGCCGGCGCACGGATGCCGGGTTCGCCTTCCCGTGCTCCGTGTCGGCGTGCATCTTCGTCACGGTGTCCACCAGGCCACTGGTCACGACACAGCCGTTGTCCTGCTGGGCAGCGGCGATGACCAGACGGGCCAGCTCGTCGGCGCGCTCCGTGGGAGTCGACATCAGGGGTTCCTCGCTTCGTGGTTCGGTCCGGCGTGCTCTCGCCGGGCAGGGGCCGCGCGCACGCGGCTTACGTCGCCTCCAGAGGGGAAGCTGACGCGGTTTCTGGACTTTCTGGACCGTCCACACGCACGCGTGCGCGTACGGGGGCTCGAGGGCGCCGCCCGACCCGACCGGCCGGGCGGCGCCGGGCGGGTCAGACCTGGACGAGCTCGGCGGCGCGGGTCCGCTTGCAGGGGCCGTCCCCGTTCGCGGCGTACGGGGTGTGACAGCCGGGGCAGAACTCGGTGGAGTGGTCGGTGATCAGGGCGGCGGGGATGTACCGGGCGGCCTGGCGACCGTTGGACACGTACACGGTGCCGTCGGTGTCCAGCGTGGTGCGGGCGCGCCCGGGGGCGTTGTCGAGCATCCGGCGGAGCACCACGGCGACGCTGCCGCGGGTGATGTCGGCGTGGTCGTCGTGGTTGGGCAGGATCCACGCGCCGGAGTCCCGGAGCTGTACGACGTAGTCGGTGTGGACGAGGACGTCCCGGAGGGTGCGCAGCTCCTCGCGGGTGATCTCGCGGCCGGGCATCCCCTTGAGGACGGACGCCTCGGCGGGGATCGGGTCGGCCGCGAGAACCTCGGCGGCCGGACGGGCGACCGGCGTGGCCGGAGCGGCGGGGGCGGTGTCCTCGGCGGGGGCGGGGCCGAACACGGCGTCCAGGGAGGCGCGGGTAACCATCAGGTGCATCTCCGGGGGGAAGGTGCTGCCGGTGGTGCTCTCGTCGTGGCTGCGGAACGTCCAGGTGGGGCGGACCCAGGGCGCGCCGGGGCCGACGAAGGCCGTGACGGCGGAGACGGTGCGGGTCTCGTCCAGGTGGGCCGCGATCACCTCCATGCCGGGGCGGATCATGTCGGCGCGGACGGGGAGCGCGGAGCCGTCGGCGATGGCGGGGAAGGTCTCGGCGTAGTAGTCGGCAAGTCCGGCGTCGATGTCGCCGGTGAGTTCGGCGTCCGTGGGGCGCTCCGCCGGGGTGGGGAACACGTCGCCGGGGGTAGCGGGGCGCAGGTACACGGTCCGGCCGTCGCGGTAGACGATGTGGGCGGTCGACTGGCTCGCCGACATGCGCTTGACGGTGCGCTTCACCTCCGGCTGCATCATCGCGGCGTTGATCTCGTCCAGGGCCTCACGGGTCGGGATGATCTCGGCGGGGCCGTCGTTGGTGATCCGGACGTGCTGGCGCTCGTCGGCGGCCGGGGCCGGTGTCTCCTCGGCGGGGGCCGGCTGCACCGGGACGTAGCGGCGGCCCTCAATGCAGATGGCGTTCTCGTCGTCCTGGTGGAACGTCCAGCCCCGGAAGCGGCGGTTCTTCACGATGGTGCGGACGTGCTCGGCCGGGATGCCCGCGTGGACCTGGTGGCCGTCGACGAACACGGCGTGCGGGGTGTCGACGATGTCCTCGGGGAGGGGCGCAGCGTCGCGGGCGTACTTGGCGGAGGCGTGCCCCAGGGTGCCGATGGCGGCGTTGATCGCGCGCAGGGTGCGCACCTTGCGGTGGTCGGCGGCGCTCCAGACGGTGGCGTCGACCAGGCAGCCGCGGGCGCCCTTCTT
>NZ_CP117713.1 GCF_028622875.1 Streptomyces sp. MMBL 11-1
GGTCACCTGATGCCGGCCGGGCGGGAGTTCGTGGCGGGTCCACTTGGGGCGGGCTTCCCAGATCTGGTCCGCGCCTCGCGCGGTCTGCTTCTTGAGGATGTCGGGGATCCAGGGGTGCGCGATCACGTCGTAGCGGGCGCCTTTACGGGTCTCGTCCAGCAGTCGCATCGCGTCCGGGATGGCCCGTTTCACCAGCGCTGCCGTGGCTGCGTCGACGTCGCCCCGGTGCTCGGCAAGCGCACCCTGCACGGCCTCGCGGATAAGGTCGACCGGGCCGGACGTCTCCTGGAACGCGTGGCGGGCCGGGCCCTTGGAACGCTCCGTCGCACGTGCCGGACGTGTCGTGCGCAGCGGCGCTTTCGAGGTGTGCGCGGTGGGCTGTCCGGTTGACGGGGCAGCTGGGGCCCCGGTGGCGGTGGGCCGGCAGTCGGCCGGGGTCAGGTGCTGAGCGAACCCCGCCACGCGTTGTCCGGCGGGATGGCCGCACAGCACACAGGGCTCGGGGGCGACGAGCAGCTCCACATCGTCCCCGTCCTCGTCCTGGCCGAGGTCGGGCGAAGACAAAGGGGTGACAGCCGCGGCCGTGCCTGACGTGACGGGCTGCTCCGCAGCCGGCGCCGTCTCGGTCTCGGTCTCGGTGGCGAGCTTGGCGTTCAGTCCGTCCAGCAGGTAGGCGTATTTGGTGCGGATCTCGCCGGTCGGGTCCCGGCCGCTTTCCCACCCGCTGAGGGTTGAGGGGCTCACGCCGAGCGCGCGTGCCACCTGTGCCTTGGACAGCCGAGCCCGCTCCCGCAGCTCGCGGCGCACGTGGCAGGGCGGGAGTTCGGCCTGGGGGCCGACGGCGTCAAGCAGCGAGTCGATCGCGTCGAAGTCGCTCACCGGCCCGTCCCCCTTGCTTCGGTCCGCACGGTACGGCGCCTGTCGGCGGACAGCGCCTCGCATGCTCTGGTCGGACCCGCCAGGAGGTCCAGCGCGCCGATGCCGTAGTGCTCGGCCAGGGCGTCGACGTCGCGCAGGCTCCAGGAGATGGCGCCCGCCTGCCGACGCGACACCTGTGTCTGCGTCAGTCCCAGCACCCCCGCGACCGACCGCTGCGATTCACCCGTTACCTGCATCAACGCGGCCACCGTCAGCCGCAGCGACTCCTCCAAGCGCAATCCCATGCCACCATCCTACCTGAATCCATGCAACTTCCGCACCTACATCAGCTTTTCACTATCACTAATGCAGAAAAGCTTTCAGATTTCTGAGGGGGCTGAAGGTTCTCGGGCACGCGATGTGTCAGCGATCCAGGCTGCCGGTATCACGCGGAAGCGGTCGGGTCGCGCGCCGGGCTTCCAGATTCGCCTGGCGCGCCTGTTCCACCGCACGATCGGACAGGCACCGCGGGCACACGAGGTCCACGACACGGCGGCGCAGGGCCCGGCGGAGCCGGAGCCCGGGCGGTGGCGGCCACCCACGGCAGTGGCAGCGCACCGTACGCACTCCAGTGCCCAAGAGTGCGGCGACCAGGGAGGCGTTGCCGGCGTAGTGGGCCAGGAGGAGCGCCATCTGCGCCTGGTGGCCGGCCGGGAACCGGGCCGCGAACTCGGTGCGCTCCTCGGGCCGGAGGGAGGGCGACGTGGCGTTCGCAGCGCGGCGTCTTCTTGTTGTTCCGGGCGATGCCCGGCGAGCTGATGTCCATGGCTCAAGAAGCCTGCCGGGGGCCTCCTGTGGACAGCGGGCTGCCATTGAGCACTGTGCATCGTGAAGTTGCTGGTCACGGGCCTGGTGTGTGCGGGGTTCAGGATGCTCGTGGTGGTCGTGGGTGGATGACTTCGGTGAAGATCGTCGGGTCACCGGGAAACTTCGCGGTTTGTGAGGACGAGCAGGGACCTGACCAGGACGGTCGCCCACGCCGGGTCGGTGCGGACCTTGCCGAGCACGCGCCAGTTCTTGAGGCGGGCGAAGCCGTGCTCCACCGGTGCCCGGACCGCTGCCAGTGCGGTGTTCGACAGCTTCTGGCCGCGGGTCAGGGGCCGGTTCCGGGCGGCCTTGTAGCCGGTGACCACCGCCAGGTCGGCGTCGGGACTGCTGTCGTCGAGCCCGACGAAGCCCAGGTCGGCGATGGCACCGAGGCCGGCCGCCCGCAGCTTGGCGGTGAGCTGGTCGTGGCGGCAGGCGGTGATCCCCGAGGTGCGTCCGGGCCGGGCCGCCGAGACCCAGAGCATTCGATCCGCACCCACCGCGCATGCGCATGGCCGGTGGCCAACCCGGACGGACCCCCGGCTGATCCAAGCGAAACTGCCTAGCCGCGGAGCGCGGAGACCAGACTGGCGACAGTGACCGTGTTGAAGACGAAGGCGATGACCGCGTTGGCCGAGATGGTCCGCCGCATGGCGCGTGAGGTCACGTTGACGTCGGTGGTGCCGAAGGTCGTCATGACCGCCACGGCGAAGTAGACATAGTCGGCCCAGACCGCGGCCCCCGCTCCGGGGAAATCGAGTGCCTCTTCGTTCTCCACCAGATTGTCGGCCTGGAAGGCGACGGCGAACGCCACGACGACGCAGGTCCAGGCGATGACGACGAGCGACAGCGACAGCAGGGCGCGAGAGCCCCCGCCGAAGGTGGTACTGAGGTGGCCGGGCAGCCACACCACCGCCACGGCCAGCGCAGCGGCTGCAATGAGGATGGATGCCCCCGGCCCGGGCGCGGTGCCCAGGACGTACCGCTGCAGGAAGGTGCCACGGGCCTCGCGGTCCGCCCAGGAACGGATCCGTTCCGGTGAGGCACGCAGGAACGCGATCAACGTGATGCCCAGGTAGGGAACCAGGTAGGCGAACAGCACCAGCACGCCGACGTCGGAAGCCGAGATCCGCACGACACTGTCGAGGGGCAGGACCACAGCCGCGCTCACCGCGATGAGCAGGCACACCAGTGAACGACGTCGTTCGGACAGCCAGGAATCCACGGACGGGCACCTCCGGGCGTTCACGGTGCGGACGCGGCGAGGCTAGACGAATGAACTCCCGCCGGGGCCACAAGCCCTCGCAACGTCCACGAGGTGGTACCAGCTGCCCCCCGAACGGCCCACCGGCGGTCGCCCGCGGCGACGAAGGCCCGGTACGGATCACGCTTCCCCGGACCGGCCCGACGGCGGTCGTACACCAGGAACACGCGGCGCGGTCCGGCCCGACGGCGGTCGTACACCAGGAACACGCGGCGCGGTCCGGCCCGGAGTCCCCCCCTTCCTTCCCCGAACCGCACCCGGGCGGGGCAGGAGCTGCCCAGGTACAGATCGATCGGCCTCTCCGCCCTCGGCCGCGCTCAGCCTGACCCCCACCGGACCGGCCAGGAAAGCACCGGCCCCGGCCCGGCGGGCCGTTCCCGAGCAGCAGGGCCAGCCCGCCCACACCCATGCGCGCCCAGCCCGGGCACGGGATCCTCGACGGGGGGGCGGTCAGGGCAGAAGCTCGACGTACCCGTCGATTCCGTGTACGCGGATCCGCTGCCCGTCCCGGATCAGACGGGTGGCCTGCTCCACGCCGACGACCGCCGGCAGACCGTACTCCCGGGCGATCACCGCGCCATGGGTCATCAGACCGCCGACCTCCGTCACCAGGCCCGCGATTCCGACGAACAGCGGCGACCAGCTGGGGTCCGTGAAGGCCGTGACCAGGATGTCGCCCGCTTCCAGGTCAGCCTCCGCCATGTCGAGGACGACGCGGGCCCTTCCCTCGACGGTCCCGGCGGACACCGGCAGACCGGTCAGCGCGCCGGCCGGCACGTCGTCGCGCCGGTACGCGCCGGTGACGGCCTCACCCTCCGATGTGAGGACCCGCGGCGGGGTGAGCGCGTGATACGACCAAAACGCCTCCTTGCGCCGCTGGATGAGCTGCTCGTCCGCCCGGTTGGACCGTACGGCCTCGTGGAGCTCCTGGAACGTCAGGTAGAAGGCGTCCTCCTTCTCAGGAAGCACGTGGTCCCGCACGAGCCGCTCGGCCTCCGCGAGCAGGGCACGCTTGTAGACGAAGTAGCGGCAGACGATCCCGTACTTCGGGTACTCCCGGTAGCCGATGAAGGTCCTGACCCGCTCGATCATCCGCTGCGTCTCATCGGCCTTCCGGTCCCCGTCCGGCAGGGCCCGCAGCCGTGACAGCACGTCCCGTTCCTTCTCCCCGGCCTTCCTCCGGCCCTGTTCGAAGCGCCGCTCGGCGGCGCCCGGGCGGAAGTTCCGCACGTTGTCGAGGATCACGGGAACAAGCATGGTGGGGCGCTCGCGCCATCGTGGCCTGGTGATGTCGATCTCGCCGACGCAGCGCATGCCGTACCGGTCGAGGTAGGCCTCGATGGCCTCGCGCGCCTCGTCCCCGCCCTCGGTCTTCGCCAGCTCGTCCAGGAAGGTGGCGTCCTCGAGGTGCCCGGCGTCCCGCAGGAACGCCAGCACCTCCGGCAGCGGGCGGATCACGTCCGCGACGTCGAGAAGCGCCAGCCCCATCTCCGACGTGATGTTGCCGGGGGCGGACAGTGTCAGCGTGTCCGCGGCGTTCTTCTCGCCCAGCCACTCCCACAGCCTGTCGTTGAGCCACCATGTGGCGTCCATCCCCGCCATGATCGCCTGCATGCTCAGCGGATCGGCAAGTACCCGCTTGTGCTCCTCGAACGCCTCCAGCAGGAAGTCGAACAGTGCCGGACCCTTCTTCGTCCGGATGTCACGTTCCAGAGCGGCGATGGACGTCCGGCTGTACTCGATCAGTTCCGTGACAACGGCCGGATCGGTGTCGATCGGGGCGGGCGCACCCGTGGGCGGCGGGCCGCCGGGAGCCGCGTCCGGGAGCAAGGGAACGAAGCCCTCGCGTTCGAGGACGGTCTCCAGCGCGTCCCTGACCAGCGGATCACCCTTCCCCATGGCCTCCAGGAGAGCATCACGGCCGGCAGGCGATGCCAGTCGCCGGGTGACATCGACGAACAGCCGCCCACCCGCCTCGTGCATCGGCACCATGGCCGTCAGCTGCCACATGGAGAACCCGAGGGGCTTCATGGGGTCGGTCATCATCTGCTGGTGGCCGACAGAGACGTAGACGTGGTTCCCCCCGTCCTTGCCCTCTTCGCCGTTGTCGATGACGGGGAGGGGGAAGAGGGTGGTGACCGGCCGGCTCTGGACGATCCGGAAACCATCATCGACCAGGCACCATTCGATGTCCTGCGGGCGGCCGAAGTACGCTTCGATCCGGCGGCCGAGCCCCACGAGGCTGACGGCCTGCTCGTCCGTCAGCGCCGGCCGCTCCCGCTGCCGCGCGTCGACCGCCACGTCACACGTACCGCCGGCGGGCACGGCGTGAACGGCGCGCTCCTTGACGGCGATGGCTCTCGTGACGACTTCGCCGTCCCGGACCGTGAAGACGTCGGGGTTCACCAGACCGGAGACCAGTGCCTCGCCGAGGCCGAAACCGGCTTCCACGGTGGCGACCTTCCGGTTGCCGGTGACGGGGTCGGCCGTGAACAGGACGCCGGACGCCTGCGGGAAGACCATCCGCTGAACGACCACGGCCATGTGGACCGTACGGTGGTCGATACCGTTCCGCTGTCGGTAGATCACGGCCCGCTCGGTGAACATCGAAGCCCAGCACCGGCTGATGTGCTGGAGGACCGCGGCCGCCCCCAGGACGTTCAGATACGTGTCCTGCTGGCCGGCGAAAGAGGCCGTGGGCAGGTCCTCCGCCGTCGCACTGGACCGGACGGCGTACGCGGCGTGCTCGCCATACCGGGCGAGCGCACCGGTGACCGTCTCCGCGAGGTCGCCCGGAACGGCGAGATCCTCGATGATGCCGCGCATCTGTGCGCTGAGCGTGCGAATCGCCTCCCGGTCGTCCGGGCTCAGGCGTGCCAGCTCATCGAGCCGACCGCCGATCGACGGGACCTTTGTCATGGCCCGCCGGAAGGCGTCCGTCGTCACGCAGAAACCCTCCGGCACACGCACGCCCTCGAGCCGCGACAGTCCGCCCAGGTGCGCGCCCTTGCCGCCGACGGCCGCGACGCACCTCTCGTCGACCTCTTTGAGATCCAGCACGTACGAGGCCGTCACCGCGACACCCCCGGGGCGGTCGTGTTCCGTCGCACCGCGGCGGCCGGCCCGGTCTCCGCCGCCCCGCCCTCTGCCGAACCCCTTGTCGGGCACGTACTCATTCCTGGTTCTCTTCCCTCTGACGTCATGGCCCGGTGGACACTCCCGGCCGACCGGCGCACGTCGTGCCCCGTTCCGCAGGCGGGGGCACCGACCCGAGGATTCTGCGCCGTCACCCGGGGCTTGCCGCAAGCCCCCCGGTAAGCTATAAGTTGAGAGTGGCAAGGAGAGGGTCTCTCCTTGCCTTTGTTCTGCCCTTCTGTGTTTTTGTGTTTTTGCGTTTCTGCCTTCTTTTTTGTCTTGCTGCGGCTTCCCCGGGGCGCTGTCATTCCTCCGCGTCGCGGACCAGCAAAGCGATCTGTACCCGGTGTTCTGGACCGCCGGAATGGAGAACAGACCGCCGGTGCGCGCCTTGACCGTCACAACACTGACGTGCAGCCTCCGGGCAATCTCCGCGTTCCCCAGTCCGTCCGCGCTGGCCCGAGGCGGTCTCGCGCTCGCGTTCGGTTCAGAGGCGACAGCCGTTCCCACGCGGCCCCACGGAACGATTCCCGCGCATGGGAGGACTGCGGCCCAGTGGCTGCGGCGATCACCCGTGCCGCGGCGGCCGGGGACAGCACGGGGCTCCCGCCCGCCACGGCCCGCACGGCACCGAGAAACCGCAGCGGCAGGGTATGTCCTTGAGGACGAACCCCAACGCTCCGGCCCGCAGGACGCCGGGCACCAAGCCGTCGGAGCCGAACGTCGCCAGCATGAGCACCCGGGGCGGCACCAGCCGGGCCAGGAACTCCCCGGGTCACGCCGAATCCGCCGACGCCGCCGAGGCCGCCGAGGCCAGGCATCCGTACGCCCATCAGCACAACGCCCGGCCACTGCTCGCCCGCCCCGATGACCACGGCGTTCCCGTCAGCCCCCCTCCGCGACGACAGTCCACAGTCAGACCCGGTCCGCCTTCGCCGTCGATACGAGCCGCAGCACCATCCGCACCAGTTGACCGCCGACGACGATGACGACACGCACCGGCTCCCGCTCACTGTCCACGCGTGCTCTCAGCTCGCGGGCGGGGTCCGGCCAGGGCAGCCGCACACTGAGGACGTAGCCGCTGTCGGACGCGAGGTAATGACGGAGCGCTCCGCCGGCCAGCCCGACCCGTTCGATCAGGCCGAGAAGTCCGAACCCCAAGGCCACTGGCCGACGGCCGGTGGCCGGTGGCCGGTGGCCGGCGGCAGGTGGCCGGCGGCAGGTGCGTGGTACTCGTGGTGGCCGGGGCATCGCGGACATCGACGCCAAGCCACTCACCCGCCGCTCCTCCGAGAGCGACACGGACGGGGGCACCCGGGGCATGTCCGGCAGCGCCGGCCAGCCCTGGACCACCCGGCAGCAGATTCACCCCACAACACCGGCCGGCGCTCCCCTGCGGAACGTCCAGAGCGTCGAACGAACAGCAGATCATGAACGCACCTGCCAACGCCGCCGCAACAGCGCGGGGTGCGGGTCCGACCCGAGGGAACGTGACCCCGCCGGGAACACTCCGGCGATCTCTCTCGTTCGACCTCCGGCCCACTACCGGCGAAACGTGAATCCGAGGAACTGCCTTGCCCAACGCTTCCACTGCCGACCCTGCACACGCGCTCCCGTCACCAGCCGACCAGGCACGGCGCCTGATCGAGCTCGGAGTGCACGAGATCGCGGGGATCCCCGCCGAGGACATCCACGCGTTCGCCGAAACAGCCGACCCGGGCCGCGACATACTGCTCGCCGTCCATCCCGACCACGCCCCCGCCTCCACCCTCGCACCACTACTGCTACGCGACGGCAAGCCCGGCTTCGTCGTCGTCGACATGCCCGACGTCGACCAGTTCACCCCCAACACGGCCGAACTCCCCGACACACCGCTCTACTTCATCACCGGACCCGACCGCGGCGACCACATGTCCAACTGGAGCCCGGAGGAAGCGTTGCCCGCCTTCACCCAACAGGGCCGCACCCCCCTGGTACTCACCGAGGGCATCCACTGGGTCCTGCAGCAACCGGCGGTACTCCAGCGGAACCTCTGCTTCATGACCATCGGGTCCCGGCTACGCAAAGCGAACGGCACCCTGGACGCGCGCACCCCGGCCATCTGGATCAGCAACGGCACCGGGCGAGACAGCCGGGAACGGCGCAACGCACCCAAGATCGGCTGGTGCTGGTGGGGCAACCGCCACACCTGGCTGGGATTCGCCTCCGCCACAAGCCGCGAACGTCAATAACACCCCCCCCCACCCCACCCCCAGTTCCCCTCCAGCACCACAAAACACCACACCCACCAGAACCCGCCCCCGACAACCAGACACAGAACACACGGCACAGGGCACAGGGCACACGGCACACGGCACACGGCACACGGCACACACGAAACACCACACCACCACACAACCGAACATTCACCCCCACGACACCAGCCAACCCCACCGTCGACGACGGGCTCCTGAGCGTCGGGGTTGTCGTACGGCGGGGGGCCGGGCCGACTACCTCGTGCAGCCCTTCACTCCCGGACAACATCGCCTCCTGCCGGCGGAAGTCCGCTCCACTCCTTCGGAGCGCAGCCACCGCTCGTTCGCGGCCGGGTCGGCTCGCGGCCGTCGGCCTGGCCTGTTGGACGGCGACGGTAGCCTGCGGGACGCGTGCGGCACCGCTCCGTCTGCTCACCCGCCGCCACGGGGATAGCGCGGCAGATCACCTGACAGGGCGTTGCGGGAATGAAACGTAAGAATTATCTCTCCGAGCCCCCTCTCTTGGCGGCGAACCATCCGGATGAGGATCATCCAGTTACGGGATTCACTTTTCGATACGCACCCCGAGGAGAAAAGCCGACGTAATCGCACCCGCCCACCGTCGGCTTTTCCCGGAAGTTAAGGGGCGGCGTCGCCCTGTCCGCAATCCCTTCCTGACAATCGTCCGGTAACGCGTCTTCAAGACATTTCTCCGCCGTCGCATTGGCTGATTAAGCCGTGCCCCGGTCGCCGCCCTGCGGCCTACGCTGCCGGATCGGTGCGCGGAAGCACCGTTCACACCCTCACGACTCCCGGAGGACACATGTCACTTCCAGAGATGGCCACCGCATTCGATCTCAGTGCGCTCGATCTCGGAGAGATCACCGTCACCGCCATGCGCGACACGGCGGGGATAGCCGAGTCGACCTATTCCCTGTCGTCCTCGTCCTCGACGTCCTGTCAGGGCTGCTCCGGCTGCAGCGCGTGCAGCGTCCAGCCGCCGCAGCAGCCCAACACCGCGTGACACAGCAACCGTGAAGGCTTCCGCGGCGCCGTCGGCCGTCGTGCGGCGCGGCGCCGCGGAGGCCTGTTCGCGTACGAACCCGGCGCCTGCGGACCGTGTGCCGGGGCCCTGTCCACCGCCCAGCCGACTGGACCGATGTGAATCCGCCCGTTCCTGAACTCCAGACACCCGCCGCCCCGGCCCTCGACGGGCATACCAGCCCTCTGCCCCGGATCGCCCCCGGCGCGCTGGTCCGTACGACCCTGCTGAGCCTGCCCGCCGAGCCCGCGCCCGCTGCGGCGTTCCGCGCCGCGCTGGCCGAACTGGTGGTGCTGGAGGGCCGGCTCACGGCCTTGGCGCCCGCGCTCGGTGACGCGCTGTACGCGAGCCGGGCGGACCATACCGAGGAGTACCACCGCGAGGTGGTGCTTCCGCTCCGCCGTGCCGTGCACAACGGGCGCGCCCCCAGGCCTGCCCTGCTGCGCCGTCTGGAGGGCCTGCCGGACCGGCTGCCCGAACTGCGCGCCTGGCTCACAGCGCGCCGCCGCAGGGAGGAGCTGCTCACAGCCCTGCGGGCCGGGGCCGGCCCCGCTCTCAGCGCCGGGCGGTCGGTGCTCGCCGGGTTGTGCCGTGAGCCCTCGTTCCTCCGTGCCGCGTCGTTCACCAGCGCGGACCTGCTGCGGGCGGTGGTGCGGGCCGGGCAGGGGCGGGAGGACCGCCGGACCCGGAAGGAGGAGCCGGGTGTGCTGCGGCACGTGACGCGGGCTGTGGCCCGTACGACTCCGCTGTCCGCCTTCGTGGGTGTCGGCTGGGGTGTCCTGCCCACGCCGCCGGGGGCGAAGCGGGAAGCCGGCCCGGGGGACGGGCCGGAGCAGGGCACGGGTTCCTGGCACGGGCCGGAGCAGGGCACGGGTGTCTGGAACGGCGCGGACCTGCCGATCGGTTCGTCCCGGGCCGTCGTCCGCGCCAACCGGACGCTGGTGGACACGCTCTTCGCGGCGCTGGCAGAGGACCCGCGCCGTCGCTCCACCCTGCCGCACCGCATGTGCAGCAGTCTCCGTCTCTCCGACGGGCGTGCCGCCTTCGCCCGCTCCCGCACGGCCTTCACCGCCGCGCGTTTCCTCGCGGTGGAGGATGACGAGGTCACCCTCGGTGCTGTGCAACCCCTGCGCCGGCTCGCCGCGCTGTGCGACCCCCCGGCCACCCTCGACGCCCTGGCCGCGATGCTCGCGGCAGAAGGAGCGACGGACGCGGAGCCGGCGCAGGTGGACGCGGCGTCCGCCTTCGTCGGGCAGGTCCGGGACGCGGGGCTGCTCGTCGCGGTGGAGCCCTTCGACCCGCAGGACCCGGACCCCTTGCCCCGGCTCGCGCGCTGGCTGCGCGGGACCGGCTCACCGCAGGACCATGAACTGGCTCTGCGTATCGACGATCTGTTCCTCGTCACCGGTGAGTTCGGCACGGCGGAACCCGGCCGTCGCGCCGCCTTGCTCGCCACCCTCAGGGACCGCTGGGTGACGCTCCTCGACGAGGTGGGCCGCCCCGTGGGCCCGGACCCCACCCGCCTCACCGTTCTCAGCGAGGACGTGGTGATGCGGCAGCCGGTCGGCCTGGACGGCTTTCTCGGCGACAGGGACCACCGGGCGATCAGCGAACTGGCCATCCTCGCCGAGGTGTTCGACCTCGGACCCGTGGTGCGCCGGCAGGTGCGGGACAGCTTCGTCGCCCGGTACGGGCCCGGTGGGGTCTGCCCGCACGTGTGGGACTTCGGCGCGGACGCCAACGAGGCGTGGCAGCGGGCCGCGAGGACCTTCGGCGAAGGCGCCCCCGGGGCGGACGGGGACGGATCCACCGCCGCCGGCGGCATCCGGCGGCTCGCCGCGCTCCGGGCCGAGCTGGTGGAGGCCGTGCACCGGGCGCACGCCCGCAGCGGCGGCGGGCCCGGTGACGACGTCGTCCTGCCGGCCGGTCTGGTGGCCGCACTCGGCTCCCGGCTGCCGCCGTGGGCGACCCGGCGCCCGGTCTCCTACACGGAGTTCCTCCAGCGGGCACCCGGCGGGGAGCTGTGCGTGAACCACGTGTACGGGGGGTGGGGGCGCTTCAGCAGCAGGTTCCTGGATTCCGTGGACGCCGGGGCCGCGCGGGGAACGGCCGCCGCCGTGTCCGACGCGCTCGGTCCCGGAGCCGCGGTGGCCCAGGTGCGCCCGGTCAGCGGCTTCAACGCCAACCTGCATCCGCTGTTCGTGCCGCGGGAGATCGGGCCGGACCGCTCGTACACCTCCCTCGGCGCGGACGACGTCGAACTCGTCCATGACCTGGCCGACGATGAGGTACGTGTCCGGATCAAGGTCACCGGTGAGCGGGCCGATGTGCTCTACGCGGGGGTGTTCGCCCCGCTCCTGCTGCAGCCGAGGCTCGCGCCCCTGCTGATGGACCACCCGCACGGCATCACCGACTTCAGTGCCCTGGTGCCCCGTCACCGCACCGCCGTACCCGGCGGAGAACTGGTGCGTACCCCGCGCCTGCGCCACCGCCATCTCGTGCTGCGGCGCCGCCGGTGGGAGCTGGCGGGCTCCACGGTGACGGTGCTGCTCGCGGAGCTCGCGGCCGAGGGTGAGATACCGGTGGGCACGGTGGCGCGCTGGCGGGCTCTGCTCGGCGTACCGGATCAGCTCTATCTGCGTGCCACGCCACCGTCGGGGAGCGGGCGGGTGGACGAGGATCTCCTGCGTGCTCTGGACCGCCCCAAGCCGCAGTACGTCGATCTCGGCGACGCTCTGCATCTGCGCTGCCTGGGCAAGTGGCTGGGCCGCCACCCGCGGGGCGTGGTCCTGGAGGAGGCGCTGCCCGTCCCCGCCCGGGACGAGAAGTCGGCGGCGGTCGAGCTGGTGGTGGAGACCTACCGGGCCGGACGGCCCCTGGGCGACGCGGGCGACCGCGCACCCGCCGGGCACGCGAACCGAAGGGAAGACCGATGACCACCGATCAGTCGGCGTACGGCACGGCCACCTCCCCCCGGCGGGAACGGCCCGCGCCGGACGCGCTGGACTCACTGGGGCGGTGGACCTTGCGTCCGGGAGTCTCGGTCACCGTGCTCCACAACGGCGTACACCTGCGGGGCTGGATCAACAGCCTCACCCTGGAAGGCGGCCCCGGGCTGCCGTTGCTCTGGGACCACCTGGCCAGGGCCCTGGCCCCGGACGGGAACGCGGCCCCGGTCCCGGCAGCCCCGGCGGGTTCGCCGCTCCGGGCGGCCCTGCTCACGGTGGTCGGCCAGTTGCACGACCACGACCTCCTGGTCGAGCGTCCCGCCGGCGGGATGGCCGACGGAGCCGCGCAGTGGCTCGGGGCGGTCGCCGACCGGCCCGCCGCGGCAGCGGCCGCGCTCGCCCGCGGCCGCGCGCAAGTCCTCGCCGCGCCCGCGGACAGCCCGCTCGCACGCACCGCCGCACAGGCACTGGACCGGGCCGGTATCCGGGCCCAGGTCGTGGAGACGGCACAACTGCCGCACGGGCAGGTCCTCCTTGTCGCCTCCGGCCACCGCGAGCCCCCGGACTCCGCACAGGAGCGGGGCCCGGCGGAGATGGCGGTGGCCCTCGGCGTACGGGCGGGCATCGGGTTCGTCACCCCCGTGGGCAGCACGGACCAGGCACGGGCGGACGCCGACGCGCTGGCGAGCAGATTACGCCGGCGGGAGGTTCCCGGTGCGGCCGGGCACCCGGCGCTGCCCGCGCTCCTGGCCTCGTCCGCGGCGCAGCGGCTGGTGTGTGCGGTGGCCGGGCTCCGCGACCCGTCGGCCGAGGCCGGCGACGCCCGGCTCCTTCCCGGACTGCCGATGGCGCTCATCGCGGAACAGGAGCCGTTGCGGGGCGAGTACCGGAGCTGGCCGGGGCCCGTGCTCATCGACACCGACCGGGCTCTTCCCCCTGCCGCGGTGCTTACGCTGGCCGAGTCGCTGGCCCGTGTCGCGGTGCTCACCGACAGCAGGACCGGGGTACTGGAGGAACCCGTCCCCGGGGCGCTCCCCCAGCTCCCCGCGGCGCTGGTCCACTGCCCGGCGGAGGAGGGCACCCTGGTGTCCGGTTCCGCCCGGGCAGACCTCGCCCGGCTGGAAGCGGTCTGCCGTGCGGCCGAGCTCCGTCTGGGAAACGGCGAGAGGGGCCTGGTCGTCGGAGCCGGCACGGAACACGCGCGCGGGCGGGCGTTGCGGCGGGCGGTGACAGGGCAGGGCCCCGGGGCCGCCGGGCGCACCGGCGGGGAGAACACGCCGCCGAGCAGTCGCTCGGAGGCAGCCGCAGCCCCGGACGCGGACCACCCGGTGACGGGGCCCTGGAGCCCCGCGGCCGCACGCCATCCCCAGGCAGCGCACTGGTGGTCCGTTCTGGTCCACCGGCTCGGCGTCGAGGCAACCGTCACGGTCTCGCGCCTGGGCTCGGGCGGCCGGCCCGTGTTCCTCGCCCGGGTCCATGGGCGCACGACGGCAGAGCCCGCATCCGGTCCGCTCGGCACGGCTGTTGAGGCGACGGCGGAGGACGCCGTCGCCTTCGCCGCGCTCTCCGCCGTCGTCGGAGCCCAGTCGGCCACGGCCGCCGCGCACGCCCACCACCTGGTGACACCCAGCGGTGCGTCCGCGGCACTCGCCCGGACCGGGGAACAGGCGCCCTGGGAGGACACGGGGTGGACCTCGGCGTGGCTGA